>JBDTPU010000075.1:0-1963 GCA_039932535.1 Gallionella sp.
CCGGAGAACAGGAAGCTGCCGATCGGTTTTTGCGGATTGCCCAAACCGCTGCGCGACATTTTGATGGCGGTGGCCAGCGCGTCGATCGCCTTGTTCTGGCCGAATACCACCGCTTTCAAATCGCGATCGAGAGTTTTCAGCGTGTTGCGATCATCGGACGAAACGCTGCGCGGCGGAATGCGCGCAATCTTCGCAATGATCTCTTCGATCTCATGCTTGCCGATGACTTTTTTCTGCTTGGATTTAGGCAGGATGCGTTGCGCGGCACCGGCTTCATCCAGCACGTCGATGGCCTTGTCCGGCAAGTGGCGGTCATTGATGAAACGTGCGGAAAGCTCTGCCGCGCTGGTCAATGCAGCCGCACTGTATTTGACGCTGTGATGTTCTTCAAAACGCGATTTCAGGCCGCGCAGAATCGCGATGGTTTGTTCCACGGAAGGCTCCGGCACATCGACTTTCTGGAAGCGGCGTGATAGCGCATGATCCTTCTCGAAGATGCCGCGATATTCCTGATAGGTGGTGGCGCCTATGCATTTCAATTGTCCGTTCGACAATGTCGGCTTGAGCAGATTGGACGCATCCATCGTGCCGCCGGAAGCTGCCCCTGCGCCGATCAGCGTATGGATTTCGTCGATGAAAAGAATTGCATTGGTCGCGTCGCTTAACTCTTTGAGCACGGCTTTCAGGCGCTGCTCAAAATCGCCGCGATATTTGGTACCCGCCAGCAGCGCACCCATATCGAGGGAGTACACATGCGCGTTCTTGAGAATTTCCGGCACGTCATTTTCCGTGATGCGCCGCGCCAGGCCTTCGGCAATGGCGGTCTTGCCCACGCCTGCTTCGCCCACCAGCAGCGGATTATTTTTGCGGCGGCGGCACAGCGTCTGGATGACGCGCTCCAATTCTATTTCACGGCCGATCAGCGGGTCAATTTTGCCAGCCAGTGCTTGTGCGTTCAGATCCTGAGTATAGCTTTTCAGCGCGCCACCGGCATTCTGCTCCTGTTCGGATTCAGACTCGGTTTGTGGTTTGGTGGGTGCACCCGGCAGCGCCTTGTCGATGCCGTGGGCGATGTAGTTCACCACGTCGAGACGGCTGACATTGCGTTGGGTTAAAAAATATACCGCGTGCGAATCTTTTTCGCCAAACAGCGCAACCAGAATGTTGGCTCCGGTTACTTCTTTTTTGTTGGTGGATTGCACATGCAGGATGGCGCGCTGGATGACGCGCTGAAAACCAACCGTGGGTTGGGTGTCCACATCGCGGTCGCCCGGCGTGATCGGCGTATGTGTCGCGATGAATTCACTCAGAACCTGGCGAAGCTCATCTATGTTCACACCACAGGCACGCAACACCTGTGCGGCGGAAGCGTTGTCCAGCATGGTGAGCAGCAGATGTTCAACAGTGATGAACTCATGCCGCTTCTGGCGAGCCTCGACGAATGCCAAGTGCAAACTGACTTCCAATTCCTGTGCAATCATTTCAGTTTTCCTCCATGCCGCATCGTAACGGATGTCCGTGTTGTTTGGCAAATTCTGATACCTGGGTAATTTTGGTTTCGGCTACATCCAGTGAATAAATCCCGCAAACCGCCGAACCTTCAGTATGAACTTTGAGCATGATTTGCAGCGCACGTTCCCGGTTCATTGTGAAAAACCGCTGCAACACCTCAATTACAAAATCCATCGTAGTGTAATCGTCATTGAACAAGATTACCTTGTACATGCGCGGAGGTTTTGTTTTTGCGCGTTCCGGCGCGAGTACCGAGCTGCTGTGTTGTTTGGTTGCCATCGTCCTTGGTGTTGCATTCTGACACTTTTCACAACTGTATACTTGATGATAACCGCTGCTTTTTCAAGCCCCATCGCAAAATATTTTATAAACCGCTTGACGGTATTAACTAAACAGTAGTAAAAAGCGCGCTGGTGTTTGACTCAAAGTATCTGCAGTACTGGTTTTGCCG
>JBDTPU010000076.1:0-1543 GCA_039932535.1 Gallionella sp.
TGCTGGCCGGGCAGATGTTTGCGCTGGTGGGTTATCTTGGCATGGTGTGCGGAATTTATCTGCTGATATATCGCTACACCATCTCTGGCCGGAACGCATTGCGCCAGTCCTTGTTCTGGATCGTGGCGGCGATGTTGCTGATCACGCTGATAATCCAGTGCGGCATTCAGCCGGTGATGACCGATCTCAAGGCACAGGCATTGCCGCTGGATGTGATGCACAGCGCGTTTGCGGATCGTTTCAAGATGCTGCACGGCGTTTCAAGCGTGCTCTATCTGATGCAAAGTCTGCTGGGTGTATTCCTGGTCGTCAAGACGCGTCAGTCATAACGCGATTACGCGGGCAGCATCGCATTCATTTCGCAAACACCAACCGTATCGCCGCCTTACTGCGTAGCTGCTTGCGCGCGTCCGGCTAAACGGGGTTGCAAGAGTGCCATTTTTTCATATCAGTTTTCAATGGTAACAATGTGTGCCTGGATCTTGCCGTCGACAGCGCCCCGCCCGAAGCGCTTGGCAATAGCCTCTGCCGCGATGTCGGTTGCTTCACCCAGCCGCGAGGCATCGCGCGCTTCGATCTCATTTCTTAGCGGCGATCCCTGACAATATGCGATAGCCGCGACCCGGGAAGATGTTGCACGGCTGCGCACCGCGAGTGTGGCTATCCGGGGTGAGGCAATGAATCCGGCGTCGGCAAGATCTCGCTCAATGGCACGATGGTCATGATAACCGTGGGGCGTGCGAGCCATGAAGAGCGGCGGATCGTCGGGAAAGAGGGATGCCAGCGCAGTGGTCACGATATCAGCAAATTCATTTTCCTCGATCCGGTCCCATACGTTGAAAATGAAAACACCTCCCGGCCTGAGCACTCGACGCGCCTCCGAATACGCCTTGGATTTTTCGGGAAAGAACATGACGCCGAACTGGCACACCACGGCGTCAAACGTTCCGTCCTGGAAAGGTAATTGCATCGCATCTGCCTGACGCCATTCGACGGGGCGGCTGGTACCTACGGCGGCCGCGTGATCCAGCATCGGCTGGTTGAGATCCGTTGCAACGATAGAGGTGCCGGAAGGAAGTGCCTGCGCAAGTTGACGCGTGACGACACCTGTCCCTGCCGCAATTTCGAGCACGCGCGCAGGCCGACGCGACGCAAGACGCTTCGCCAGATCCGCAGCATAGGGTTCAAAGATGAGCGGCACCAGGTACTGCTCGTAAAGCTGCGGAATGGAACCTGCAAATACTCTGTCAGAATTGCGTGGATTCATGGTGCTCAAGCCCAGTTTGCATGGCAGGCGTTAACATTAGATGAAATGTGGGGGGCGGGCAAGTACTCATAACATCTGTTTGGTTTTCCGGAAAACGCGGCTGTGCTACTCTGCTTCCCATGAAAAATTTATCTCATCATCTCGCCACATTATTTACCACCGCATGGGTCGGTGGCTTGTGGGCGATAGGCTATCTCGCGGTGCCGGTGCTGTTTTACGCCCAGCCGGATCGGCAGCTGGCGGGCCTGCTGGCCGGGCAGATGTTTGCGCTGGTGG
>JBDTPU010000077.1:0-6362 GCA_039932535.1 Gallionella sp.
CTGGAAACCATGCCGATGTCCAATGTATTGAAAGAGCTGATGCATGGCTCCGGAGAGTGCGCAGAAAAAGGCTGGGCTTTCCTTACTCTCGGCATTCCGCAGTGGTCATTGCTGTGCTATATCGCCTTGGGAGTATGGGGAGTGCTGATCGCGATCAGAGTAAGGCGGGCGTAGACATTTCCAAATTTGCAACAGTATAATTCTTCTATTTTGATCCCTTTTCGAATCCCAATTTTTTGCCGAGCGCCATGAATTTTAAAAATTTAATTTTAGCATTCAAACCTGATTTCGACCCCGTCCCCCTTACCGAAAAATTCCGCGCCGGCCTGGCAGCAACAGTGGGTATTTTATTGTTGGGATTGGCGATACGATACCTTCCCCAAGTTAATTATCCGCTGATCATCTTTGCCTCTTCGGCGGCATCCGCTGTTTTGTTGTATGCAGTGCCGCACAGCCCCATGGCACAGCCTTGGGCGCTGGTTGGAGGTCACCTGCTTTCCGGCATCGCTGGCTGGGCATGCAGCCTGCTTATTCCCGATCCGGTTCTGGCCGCAGCCAGTGCCGTGGGTTTGGCAGTGCTCCTGATGCATCTGGCGCATTGCTTGCACCCGCCCGGTGGGGCGACTGCATTGACCATGGTATTGATGGCCGACCAATTTCACCAGCATGGCTGGGACTGGGTAGCCAGCACGGTGATTGCCAACGCCACTCTTTCTTTGTTACTGGCGATTGCCATCAACAATCTGATTCCTGGCAGACGTTATCCGATGCCGCGCACGGGTATTCTCCCGCGGCGTCAGGTTGCACGCAGATCAGCCGACCTGGGGCAAGAAGATATCGAATGGGCGTTGAGCCAGATGGACGCTGTCATCGACATAAACGAACAAGACCTGCTGGACATCTATCGCCTGGCCTCTGGACACGCGCTGGAGCGCAGTCAAAAAGTCGATTGAACAAAATTTTCGGGTTGGAAAAACTTTTTATTATCAACCTTAGCTCCGTATTGTTAGCCCAGCTGTGACATCTTCAGCAGCCGCCAAAAAAATTTCTTCACGCCAAAAAATAGTCGGCGTTACTTTCGCATTGGTCGCAGCGATCGGTTTTTCCGCCAAAGCCATCATGGTCAAGCTGGCTTATATTGATGCGGTAGACACCATCACCTTGTTGGCGTTGCGCATGGCATTTTCCTTGCCATTCTTTTTGATCGTTGCGGCGATGGAAAACCATAATGCCCGAAGACCGCCGCTCACCGTGAAAGATAAGCTGGCGGTTTTTGGCTTGGGACTGATTGGTTATTATCTTGCCAGCTATCTCGATTTTCTGGGCTTGCAATACATCAGCGCGGGACTGGAAAGGCTGATCCTGTTTTTGTATCCCACCATGGTGGTGCTGATTTCAGCGCTGATCTTCAAACATAAGATCGGGCGCACCGCCTGGTTCGCATTGCTGATCAGCTACGCAGGCATCGCGATGGTGTTCTTGCATGACGTGAAAATATTGCAGCATGATGCGCTGTCAGGCTCGGTATTGGTTTTCGCCAGTGCGTTGGCTTACGCCATATATCTGGTCGGCGCGGGACATACCATCGCGCGAATAGGCGCGACGCGATTTACCGCTTATGTGATGACAGTGGCGTGTGTCGCCTGCTTGTTGCAATTCGCCGTCACGCATTCTATTGCGGACTTGAATCTTCCCTTCAGAGTGTACGGGCTGAGTATCGCGATGGCGTTATTTTCCACCGTATTGCCCGCTTTCCTGCTGGCTGCGGCGATGCGCCGTATCGGCTCGATGCACACTTCGATGATCGGCTCGGTCGGCCCCGTCTCGACCATTTATCTGGCTTACCTGTTTTTGGGTGAACGGCTGTCGCTGATACAAATTATCGGATCAATACTGGTATTGGCGGGCGTATTGATAATCAGTTTGAAAAAACGGGTGCCCAGTTAACCGCGAAAAAATTTAGCCTATCCACACCGTTTTCGCATTCACAAATTCATGTATCCCCAGCCTGGACAATTCGCGTCCGTAGCCGGAAGCTTTCACGCCGCCGAACGGCAGACGCGGATCGGATTTGACCATGCCATTGATGAAGGTGGAGCCCGCATCAATGCGCGCCGCCAGCTTTTCTGCGCGCGCCACATCTTTACTCCAGATTGATGAGCTCAGCCCGAAGCGGGTTTCGTTGGCAATGCGCAGTGCATCGTCTTCACTCGCGGCACGAATCACAATTGCCACCGGGCCGAATAATTCTTCATGCCAAGCGCGTGTCTCGGCAGTGACCTGATCCAGGATCGAGGGCTGGTAGAAAAATCCTTGCCGCTCCACCGGTTTGCAACCGGTCACCGCCACTGCGCCTTGCGCGATGGAATCGGTGACTTGGCCATGCAATGAATCACGCAGGTCAAGGCGCGCCATCGGGCCGATTTGCGTGGCCTCATCCATTGGGTCGCCCAACTTGAGCGCCTCTACTTTGATTTTGAACTGGCGCAGAAATTTATCCGCGATCTCAGGCACAAGAATGAAACGCTTGGCGGCGATACAGGATTGTCCGCAATTGAGAAAGCGCGAGGCCACTGCCATATTGACCGCGAGTTTCAGATCCGCATCGTGTAACACAATAAACGGATCGGAACCGCCCAGCTCCAGCACACATTTCTTCAAATGCTGACCGGCGCTCGCCGCCACTTTTCGTCCGGCGGCTTCCGAGCCGGTGAGTGTGACCCCATGCACATGCGGGCTGGCGATGGTCTCGGCCACTTGTTCAACTTCAATTCCCAAGGCAGTAAATAACCCTTCCGGTAAACCGCTCTCTTGAAAGACCGTGTCTATGGCGAGCGCGCATTGCGGCACATTCGGCGCATGTTTCAGTACCAGCGCGTTGCCCGCCATCAAGGCTGGAACCGCAGCGCGGAATACCTGCCAGAACGGAAAATTCCACGGCATGACGGCAAGCACCACCCCGAGCGGATAATACGCGATATAGCTTTGGTGGGCGTCTGATTTCACTGTATCGGGGTGCAGAAAATTCTCGGCATGTTGCGCATAATAGTCGCAGACAGCAGCGCATTTTTCAACTTCAGCACGGGCTTCACTTAACGGCTTACCCATTTCCAGCGTGATGAGGGACGCATAGCGATAGCGCTGCGCCAGCAACTCAAGCGCCACATCACGCAATATTTTCGCGCGAACGAGGATAGAAGTTTGCGCCCAGATTTGCTGCGCCCCGTGAGCTTTTCCCAGAGCCTGTTTCAGACGCTGGCTGTCCCAACTGGTGTAGGTATAAATTAACTGATTGGTAGTGGGATTAAGGCTGATATGAGGCATGCGAATCCTTGGTGCGCAGTGTGGGTTAGCCAAAACATGCGCTCAGGTTTACTGCGATGTCACTGGAAACAGTGCACCGCAATTAATCTGAACATGTGTGAAATTAAAACTCCATCAATCGAATGTGTCAGTCACGCCCGCGACCGTGACCATGGCCATTACCTTTACTGTTGCCATGACCCCCGCCACGATTATCCCCGCCTTCACCCCGGCCTTCACCGTGATGCTCACTTTGGTAACGCGGAACATATTCACGGTTATACCAGCCGTCCTGCACAAAAAAGACCCGCTCACCACAGGCATTGTATTCGCCGCAATGCCTCCGCCAATGTTTGGCGTGACCAGGAGGCACATGCAGATAAATCGGCGGGCGATCCATCAACACCGGCTCAATTATGATGGGCCGACGATAAATCACTTGTGGCTGAGGAAAGTTGCCGATGTCCAGCTGACCATAAAAGCCGGGTTCGCCAATGCTGATTGAGGCTCCGATTGCAGCAAGTGCCGGAGTAGCGATAATAGTTGCAGTGGTCAGTACCACTGCAATTAAAAAATCTTTCATATTGAGCCTCCTGAATATATTCGGACAGCTGCCACTTCCATCAATGCCTAATGTGGGAATGGCAACATAAGGGGGTAAGTTACTTGGGACACGGCCTCTCTTCTGTGCGATACCGCACATAAGAAAATTGAAGCTCATTTTAACCAATCGGCTGGCGAAACCAGCGCATTGGTGCGCGGAATAAGGCCGGTGTGTCGTCCAAATCTATTTATTCAGCTTGTCCTGTAAAGACTGGCCGGTTTTTTCCAAGGCATGGCCGCCTTTTTCCAAGGTTTCGCCAGTCGCTCTTTTAAGTTTCTCATTCAATGAAGCGGCGTCAAAAGGGTTGGAATACCAAGGCACTTCGCGACCGATATTCACCCCGAGCCACATTCCGATTAACAGGCCGACGGAAATGCTTAGCAAAACGGGTTTAAGTTGTTTCATTTTATTCCTCCATTAATCAAAAGGCGGATCAGATATTTAAGGGCGCCTCTAAAAGTTCAAAGTTCTAAGCGAGACAAGGCGCGAGCAAAAAAATTTGACGCGGCATATAGGTGATATGCAAGGAGAATTTTTTTGTGAGCAACGCAGTATCGCGATGAAATTTGGATTTTTAGAGGTGTCCTTAAGCAGCCAGGTTGCAGACTATGCAGGCGCACAGCACTTCTGGTCAAGCGGATTTATTACCCACACGCCCTGATCGCGCCGCAACTGGTGCAAAATTCACAGCCATCTTTTTTAATCGGTGTGGCGTTGCCGCATTCTTTACAGAGCTTGCCTGCAATCATACCGATTTACTATCCAGTTCGAAGACCGGATGCCGCAACAGTAATGAATTCCCGTTTACACAAAATTCGGGACACCCTCGAGATTGAGTCTGGTCGAAAATGTTGTCATCCCGGTGAGTGTTGATGATAAACACTGCCCCAAAAAAAGATTTTGCCGAAACGCCATCTGGGGCAATTTCGGCAAATATCGTTCTTGCTTTATCTAACTCCTTATCCCAATCGAACCGCCCCTACTTGCAAACTGGCAAGCGATTGCAAGTCCTGGGACGCGCTGCCAAAACTTGCATTACCCAACTCTGCTTGTGCAGACGCCAAGCCAATACCCGCCAAGGTGCCGCTCATGTTGTACTGGTAAGCCAAATCGCCGCCTATCGCTTGTGTATCGCTGCCCGCCAGGTGCACGCTCAGCAAGTCATTCATCAAATCCCAGCTGGTGTTGTTCGCCAACGCCGTATCGAAATGGCTCACCAAGGTATTGAAATCGAAATTTTGTATCTTCTGGTTGAGCAGTATGTCTGCCGAGGATGCGTTGTAATCGAGGGAAGCTTCCACAACTACTTGAAGGTTAAGCACGCTATGATTGAGAGGAGAAGCGTACCAGTTCTGCAGCGTCACCGAATCAGCCGCGCCGATATTCAGAACCAGATTGTTGCCCGATTTACTCAACGATAAATCACTATAACGTATTCCGCCCCCCAGTGAGATGGTGTTGTCGGTGTCAGTGCTAGCCACCACAGTGTCCTGACCATCGCCGGTGTTGAACGCGATCATATCCATGCCTGATCCCGTGTTGATCAGGTCGCTGCCCACCCCACCCAGGAATAGGTCATTATTGTTGGCTCCGGTCAACGTATCACTCCCTGCACCGCCATCGAGCAAATTATTACCGGCGATATCAGACAAAGAATCGTTGCCAATCCCGCCTTGCAGAATATCATTGGCACTATTGCCCAGTAGCGTATCGGTGCCGGCGTCTCCTGATAACAAGTTAGCTCCGCTGTTGCCATTGATTACATTATTCAGCGTATTGCCCCAGCCATTTAAATCGGTTGTGCCGAGCAAGACCAGGTTCTCGACATTGGCCGGCAGTACATAGCTTACGGTGCTGTAGATCGTGTCGGTTCCGACGGTGATGCCTTCGATCACGACATCTGCGGCATTGTCTACATAATAAGTATCGCTGCCACTGCCGCCCGACAGGGTGTCGGCACCCAGTCCGCCGTCAAGCACATTGCTCCCGCTGTTGCCGGTTAATATATTGTCCAGTTCATTGCCGGTGGCATTGATTGCTGCTGTCCCGGTGAGGGTCAGGTTTTCAACTTCTGCACCCAGGGTGTAGCTGACACTGCTTTGTACTGTGTCGGTTCCTTCGTTAGCGAATTCCGTCACGACATCGCCGGTGTTGTCAACAACATAGGTGTCGTTGCCCGCACCGCCTGTCAATACGTTGGCGTTGCTGTTACCCGTAATGATATTGTTCAGTTCGTTGCCAGTGCCATTGATCGCCGCTGTCCCGGTCAGGGTCAGGTTCTCGACATTGGCGGAGAGGCTGTAGCTGATTGAGCTTTGGATGGTGTCGGTGCCTTCGTTGGCCAGTTCCACGACCACATCCCCTGCATCGTCTACGATGTAGGTGTCGTTTCCGGTGCTGCCTGCCATCGTGTCCGCACCCGCTCCGCCATCCAGGGTGTCGTTTCCGCTGCTGC
>JBDTPU010000078.1:0-3704 GCA_039932535.1 Gallionella sp.
CCTTGCACTCGTCCTCGGTGCCTGTTCATACATACCGCAGCGTTACAGCTCTGCTGCGGAAATCACCGAGGCGTTAAAAAAACTCGGGGTGGGCAATATTAATGTGGGTCCGTTTACGAAAACTGCCGAGTTTGATAATAAGTGCCGCGTTGTTTCAGGAGTAGTCGAGCCCGGCAAGACGGGCTTTGAGGGCTATATTCAGAACGCGCTGATTGAGGAATTGAAAGTGGCGGAGATGTTTGATGATCAAACACCAAAAATTACGCTCACAGGAGTGGTGGAAAAATTATCGCTTTCCACCTTGCCCACTGTTTATCTCAGTAATTGGGATATCGGCGTGCGCCTTAATTCATCGAATGGAAAAACAGCTTATATTAACCAGCACTACGCATTTAACGCCGGGCCTACTAATCTGGCCGACTGCCAGCAACTTGCAGATCACTACATGATTGCCGTCCAGAAAACGCTTAATAAATTAATCACCTCTCCAGAATTTGAGTCTCTTGTTACGCCATAGAAATGGCGGTTGAAAACTCGCTACTGTACCCAGCAGGATTACCCGCGATGTACTGGTAAGGTCGGCGTTAAAGGCCAAGGAGTGGGTTTAAGATCATGCTGATTGTTCTTGTTGAGCCTCATAGCTTTCCCACATTCCCCACAGCGCATCCTCAAAATTTCTGGCAAAGCGCGGGGCATCGAACAGCGGGGATGCTATTACCTTTTTTCGCAAGCCCGCCCGCAAAGCAGCCAAGCGTCCAAGATCGGACGAAAATGCCACTGCTTTGGCCACATAGTCGTCCTTGTCGGCTGCAACCCAGTCCGACAACCCGGCGTGATGGGCTACGCTCGTTGCTGTAAGCGAAAGGAATCTATCGCCATGCAGCGACAACACCGGCACGCCCATCCACAAGGCCTCGACGCTGGTCGTGACACCGGGGTAGGGGAAGGTGTCCAGCGCGACATCAATCTTGTTGTACTCGGACACATGGTCGGCGATGGAGCCCAGTGTTCCGCTCAGCAACAGACGATCCGGCGCAATACCCCGTGTGGCAAAACGCTGCCGGGTCTGCGCGCAGACTTCCGCATTATGCAGTTGGCCCGTCTTGAGATAAAGCCGCGAGTTTGGGACGGACAGAAGTATGCGTGCCCACAACTCCACCACGGCATCATTCATCTTGGTCAGGTTGTTGAAACTCCCGAACGTCACCTGCCCCGTTGTCAGAGCGGGCGGCGGAGCGACATTGACAGGGCAGGTCGGTGCGGAGAAACACAAATAACTATCCGGCATCCTCCACACCGATTCCGAAAAGTGATGCTCATGTTCCGGCGGGATCGCCTGGAAATCACCCAGGACATAATCCATTTCACTCACCCCGGTCGTGTTGGGCAAACCCAGCCAGGTAACCTGCACCGGTGCGGGCTTCCAAGCGAACACCGGCAGGCGGTTGTGCGCGGTATGACCGGAAATATCCAGCAGTACATGTATGCCATCGGCGTGGATCAAATGGGCAGCATCCTCATCGCGCATCCCGACCAGCGGTTTCCACGCGAAAAAATACGGACGGATGCGTGCGGAGAGTTCGTCTTCTTTATGGTGAGTTGGATAAGCGATCAACTCAATGCGAGCCGGATCGATCTGGGACAACAACCCTTCCAGAAACTGTCCCACCGAATGTATCCGCAAATCGCCGGATACTATTCCGACCCGCAGGCGTTCTGGCAGAGCAGCGCATTGCCAGGCGGAAAAACGTGCGCCCACTTTTGCTGCGACAATCCGGCCATACTGGCGTGCCTGTGCAAGGTAGTGTAAAGGAGTATGGCTGGCGGAGTAGTTAAAAACAAACAACAAATTGCTATGCACGGCGCTGTATTCGGGTTTGATATTAAGTGCCTGCCGGTAACTTGCTTCCGCAGCTTCAAACTGCCCCAGCTCTTTAAACATATTGCCCAGATTGCAATGCGTTTCGACAAAATCAGGATTGATCTGCATGGCACGCTTGAAGCTATCTTCCGCATTGACATATTGTTTAAGGTTGAAGAAGGCAATACCCAGATTGTTATGTGTCTCAGCCTGATTAGGATTAAGTTCCAGCGCTTTATTGAAGCTTGCCACCGCGTTTTGATTCTGCTCTAGTGCCATCAGGAGATGGCCCAGATTGCTATGCGCATCGGCGAAATCAGGATTGATTTCCAGAGCCTTATGGAAACTAGCCGCTGCGGCCTCCATTTGCCCGAGTGAATGAAGGACATTGCCCAGGTTAGAGTGAGCCTCGGCAAAATCAGGTTGAATCTCCAATGTTCGACGGTAGCTCGCCGCAGCGCCTTCAAACTGCCCAAGTGTTTGCAGGGCATTACCCAGATTGGTATGCGCCTCGACGAAATCCGGTTTGAGAGCCAACGCTCGGCGGTGGCTTTCCGCCGCTTCTTCCAGTTTTCCCTGTTCATACAGCGCGACACCCAGGCTGCAATGCGCCTCGGCATAATCGGGTTGAATCTCCAGCGCCTGCTGGTAGTTTGCTGTTGCTGCATCGAACTGCTTGTTTCCCTGCAGGGCATTGCCGATGTTGTAATAAGCCCCGGCGTAATCCGGTTTGTGTTTGATCGCGGTTGCAAAGGCATCCAGCGCGCCTTGCAGGTCGCCCTTCAACAACAGGATGTTGCCATGATTGAGATGGGCACGTGCCGGGTTCGGCGCCAGGCGTATTGCATCCAGATAGCGCTGCATCGCCTTGTCGAGCTTGCCCTCCGCCTCAAGAACATGTCCTTTTTCAATTAAAAGTAGCGCTTCCGTTTCGGATTGATCAGCTTTGTTTTCTTTGCCCTCCGTGACGGATTGTCCAGCAGATCGAAACCGATCGAATAATCCCATCTCACAACCTTTCCAGGATAATTTTTGTTAAACTGATTCAGATGCCAAGTCCCTACCCTTATTTTCATTCCAGAAGTATGAAGGAGCAACAACAATATGATACTTGATTGGTTTAATGCTGGAGACGCAGTTTTATTTGCACAAGAAATAATTCGCGAAATAAATCGACTATTTCCTCCTGGGGATCAAAAGGGGAAGGCAATTCCAACCAAGGTATACCAGAAAAAATTCGAGGATTTGATCGTTCGCATACGCATGTTTTCGTCTAAGCACAAACTGAACGTTTATAAAAAAGCGAAACTTCTTAATACGATCAAGTGGGAAATGCGAGACGCCGGCCACGAGGAAATTATTATTGATGAATTCATTTCGTTCATTACCCCTCTGTTAAACAAGTAGTTCGTACTTGTTGGGAAGTGCCAAGAATCTTCTTGCTAGTAATTCGGTAAGATTTCACCCATGCACCAATTGCGGTGCGAACCGTTAAGCCATCATTCATTATGAAAATTCACGAATACCAGGGTAAGGAAATCCTGCGGCAATTTGGTATTGCGACGCCGCGCGGGGTGGCGTGTTTCAGCGTTGATGAAGCCGTGGCTGCAGCGCAGCAATTGGGCGGCGCGGTGTGGGTGGTGAAGGCGCAAATCCATGCCGGTGGGCGCGGCCAGGGTGGCGGGGTGAAGATTGCGAAGTCGCTCGACGAGGTGCGCAGTGCTGCGCAGCAAATATTGGGTATGCATCTGGTCACCCACCAGACCGGCAAGGACGGCCAAGTGGTGCGCCGCCTGCTGATTGAAGAGGGCGCGCAAATCGCCAGGGAATTTTATCTGGGTAC
>JBDTPU010000079.1:0-2164 GCA_039932535.1 Gallionella sp.
AGCTTCCTTGAAACAACCGAGGGGCGAATCTTTGCACGTCCGGATAACCTGGTATTGAGCGAAGGCATTACCGGCGTTGACCTAAAAGAAGTGGACCGAGCCAGTCCCAAGCTGCTCAAGTTCTATCTGGTGTTCCTGGCACTGCGCTTCAACCACCTCGCTTTTGCGCGCCGCAATCCGGCGCGGGTGTTGCTCGATGAAATGCACAAGTTCGTTGCCATCGCACCCGACGTGGTGGGCAAGCTCATTTCCGAACTTGCCCGCATGGGGCGTAAAGATGCCGCTGCTATCGACCTCGTAACCCAAGGCGTGGCCGAGATCGACATCATCGAGGCGGAAGTGCTGAACTCGATGCCGCTGCGCACTTTGCTTTTCCGGTCGGACGGGCATGATCAAATTGCGAGCCGTATAGCGATGCCCGCCGGGCCGCTCGAAATCTGGAAGCGCTATCCCTACCCACTAAATTTCGACTGGCGACCCGCAATCAAGAGCGTGGGGCAGGACTACTACAATCTGCACCTGACCTTCCCGAATATCTTGCTGGACCTGTCCGCGACCAGTCCGGCAGACCTGGACCTTAAAGACCAGATTAGCGCAACCGTCAGCGATCCGCTGCAACGCTTGCACTTGTTCAGACTAGCCAAGGAGAGCAGGAAATGAAAAGACTCATTGCATTTTTATTGATTGCTGCGGTTGCCAATCCGGCGCACGCTTTTTGGGGAATAGGTGATGTGACCTTTGATCCCACGTCATACGGCGAAATTGTGAAACAGTATGAGCAAATGGTAAAGATGTACGAAACGGCAAAGTCTCAACTCGATAGCCTGGCCAGGATTGAGCAGACTATCAAAGAGGCACAGCAGGCTTACGATACCCTCGCCAGCGGCGATATTAAAAACGTGGTGGCCGGGATGAAGCTGGACACCAACAATGCAAAAACCGCTGCCGGGTTGCGGGCGGAGCTGGCGAACATGGAAAATCACGGCACGCAAAGTGTGAGCTACGTTAATTATCAAATGTCCATGATCGGGCAGTTGGAAAATCTCGCGGCTTTGCAAAAAGCGTCCTCCAACAACATGCAGCAATCCACCGGCAATCCCAATGCCGCCACGT
Source organism: Gallionella sp. (assembly GCA_039932535.1). Taxonomy (GTDB): domain Bacteria; phylum Pseudomonadota; class Gammaproteobacteria; order Burkholderiales; family Gallionellaceae; genus Gallionella. The sequence continues at coordinate 1,114 of JBDTPU010000079.1, forward strand.
CTGCATCGATCACCGCGCAATCTACCTCGACCCTTGCTGCGCTGGCCGCAGCCGAGGAGCTGCGCCGCGTCCAGGAGGATTACCAGAAACAGAAGGCCGCAAAGATGGTTGTGGACAACCTGCAAGACTCCACAAAACTTTATGGAGCGATTGCCAAATGAACGATCTGGCCGTATTGCTCACCAGCTTCAACATGGAAGTGTTGTTTAAGGTGGCCTATGCAATCGCTGATGTTGTAGGTAAATACCTGTCGCCCGTCTTGTTGCTCATGGCGATCTATATGCGCTTGATGGAAACGCAAATAGATGCACTGACAGGCAGCGGAAAATACGGCACAGCCTTGAAGGACATCTTGCTGTGGGGTTTCGTGCTGGGCGCTTATTACGCCATCGGCGCATTAGTCATGGAGTTTTTTAACGAGATTTACGCCTGGCTGGATACGTTCGGTTCGCTCAAATCCACGATGGACACTTATAGCAATATCATGCAGAAGAACGCAAAAGAAATGGCGGCTTCCGGCATCACCCTGACTGCCGTGGTGTCTGCGCCTTACAACCTGATAGCGATGTTTCTGTACTACGGGTCGCTCATCATCGTGGCCTTCATTGCTGCCTTCCTGAAAATCGCTAACGTCATGGCTTTTGGAATTGCATTCATATGGGGACTCATTGCAATTCCAATATCCATAAGTACCACGTTCAAGATATTGCGCGGGTGGGCTTACCTGCTGGCATTGGCGCTGGTGTGGCCAATCATTCAAGCCTTGCTCGTGGCCATGTTTAGCATGTTGTTCTCCAACTCCGCCGATACCTTGATGCAGATTACCGATGCCGATCCATCGCTGCGCGCAGCCAACATCATGATGTTGTTTGCCGTGATGAACCTGTTGTTTGCCGCGATTCTGGTATCCGCCCCTTTAATAGCGAACACGTTGGTAACGAATTCCTCTGCCGCCAGCGGCATCGTGATGCCGTTCGTAGCTGCGGCTGTAGCGGCTGGCATATCGACAATCAAGGGGCGTGATGCCCGTGGTTCATCAAGCCTGTCACCT
>JBDTPU010000080.1:0-13673 GCA_039932535.1 Gallionella sp.
CGCCTGTTTTTGTTTCGATTGTGGTTGTAATCTGAATTTCCAGATCCGTAGCGGTAAAACGTATTTTCCCCGGTTCTTTCTCAATAAGCACGTTAGATAAAATTGGCAATGTTTGCTTGCGCTCAACAATTCCAATAACAATCTGTAGCGGTTTAAGTAAAATCTCTTTTTCTGTTGTATTAATAAACATAATATAAATTCCTAATAAGACTAATAATGATCTGCTTGGGCGTTAGTTAGTTAAATATGCATAATAAAAACAATGATATAAATGATAAAAACCCTGCGGATTTGCTGTTGACTAAAGAGGGGATGAATGTTGATAACCTTACACAGTACCTTTAATTGTTATTTTTTGGACATTTTATTCACAGGGTTCCCTTAAGGTTACCCTTTTAACGTTTGTAATAAAATTTTATAGTCGGCATCAATTTTTGTATCAGTAACGCGTAAGTCGGATATCGTTTTGCAGGCATGAATTACGGTGGAATGATCTTTTCCGCCAAATGAATTTCCAATCTCGGGTAAGCTCATGGTAGTAAGCTCTCTAGCTAAGGACATGGCCACTTGCCGCGGGCGCGCCAGACTTCGAGTACGCTTTTTTGAAAGTAGCTCTGCCATTTTAATTCTATAATAATCAGCTACCGTTTTTTGTATATTATCTATGGAAATCAATCGGCTCTGCGCAACTAGAATATCTTTTAATGCTTCTCTTGCTGTTTCGACGGAAATATTGCGCTTGTGAAATTTGGCATAGGCTTCTACACGCTTCAAGGCGCCCTCAAGTTCGCGAACATTAGAACTGACATGCTTTGCTACAAAAAAAGCGACTTCCTCATTGAGCGAGTAACCGCCTAGAGCGGCCTTTTTCAAAAGAATAGCAACCCGCATTTCCAGTTCTGGCGGCTCGATCGCAACGGTTAAACCCCAGCCAAAACGAGACACCAGGCGGCTTTCTAAGCCTGTTATTTCCTTAGGAAAGGTATCGCTGGTCAAAATAACCTGTTTATGTGAGTCAACCAAAGTATTAAACGCGTAAAAAAATTCTTCCTGGGTTTTAGCCTTGCCAGCAAAGAATTGAATATCATCAATAAGCAAAACATCCAGTGAATGGTAGAATTGTTTGAACTCTTCAAATTTATTCGTTTGATAAGCGCGGACGACATCGGCAATATATCTTTCAGCATGCATATAACATATTTTTGTTTGGGGATTGCTAAGTCGAATTTGGTTGCCGATGGCCTGTAATAAATGGGTTTTGCCTAGCCCGACCCCACCATACACAAACAATGGGTTGTAAGAAATCCGGGGTAATTCGGCAACCTGCGTTGCGGCAGCAAAAGCCAGTTGATTCGCCTTTCCAATAACAAAATTTTCGAAGGTAAGACTGGGGTTTAATTTCCCATAACCCCTAAAAGAGTTTTCGATCTTGGGTTTGTTTTCAGCAGCGGGAATTGCTTTTTTTGGCGGGAGCAACGCAGGAGATTTGTTTACCGCCGCCGAGTCGAGAATACGAAATTCAAATGGCGGAACTTGTAGATAAGCCAGCCGTGCTTGCCGACTAATCTCAGGTAAAAACCGCTCTTGCACTAGTTTTAAAGTAAAGCTATTAGGCGCGGTAAGAACCAATGCTCCATTCTCGCTCTTAAGAAGCAACGGCTTTATCCAGGAATTATATTGTTGTGGCGGCAGGCTTTTTTCAAAGGAGCTGAGGCATAAATCCCAAAAAGAAATTTCCTGCATGTGTGAGTGTTTATTGAAATTCGACAAGATTAAATGTTTGCGCATTCTACAGAGGAAGCTCGAACTTATCCACAGGCAAAAAAGTAAAATTAACTTGACACGGGTGTACCAAGGCTTTGTAATAGCGCGCTTTACGATTTACCCAAGGAAGAAAACATGAAACGCACCTACCAACCCTCCGTAATCAAAAGAAAGCGCACCCACGGTTTTTTAGTGCGCATGAAAACGCGCGGAGGCCGCGCCGTTATTAGAGCACGCCGTGCCAAAGGCCGTGCCAGACTCGCCGTTTAGCACCCCCTTCAAATTTACCGCAGCGTATCGATTATTGCGCGCGGATCGTTTTGACCATGTTATTCGTGCTGAAAATATTGCAGATAAATATTTTAAAATATTTTTTGTTTCTAACTATCACAACAATGCCCGGCTTGGGATAATCGCAAGCAAAAAAATGTTATCCCGGGCAGCCGATCGAAATCGTATCAAAAGAGCCATTCGGGAAACATTTCGCCAGCACAACATTAAGTTTAGCAAATTGGATGTGGTTGTCATAGTAAAGCGCGGTCAAAAGATCAACGAGCAGATTGAAAATTTGGAAAAGTTATTTAGCCAAGTAGAAAACAGATGCGCAGAATAGTAATTATCTTGATACGAGGCTATCAATACTTGCTTAGTCCTCTATTTCTCCCGAAGTGCAGATTTACTCCCAGCTGTTCCCATTATGCCTGTGAAGTCTTGGCGAAACACGGTGTAGTAAAGGGCGGCTGGCTCAGCATTAAACGATTGCTCAGTTGCAACCCTTGGAATCCCGGCGGATACGACCCGGCGCCCTAATATTTAGGTTAATCATGGATCTACAAAGAGTTTTTTTGTTTTTAATATTTGCGTTTTCGCTAATGTTGGTTTGGGATGGATGGCAACGCTATCAGCATCCTGAACCGCAGGTTCAGCAAAACGCAACCACAAACAATAAAGAATTGCCTAGCCCTTCGGCGGCATTTTCAGGGAAGGGGCCGTCAATAATAGCCGAGCCGCCGAGCCCCCTAGCAACCGGAAAAACAATCCATGTCAAAACCGATATTCTTGAAGCAGAAATTAGTACCGTTGGCGGTGATATCAGCCGCTTGATTCTACTTAAACATGCAGATAGCCTGGACAAAAATAAGCCGCTAGTGTTGTTCAGTCGAGGCAAAGGAACCCATAATTACTTTGCACAAAGCGGATTGATTGGAACTGGATTGCCCAACCACAATAGTTTATATACATCTGAACAAGACCAATATGAACTTACAGGAAACACCGAACAGGTGCAGGTCAGACTGAGGGCCGAAGATAGTCCTGAAGCAAGGGTGACCAAGGTAATTACTTTTCACAAGGGCAGTTATTTGATTGACACTGCGTATGAGTTAGAAAATGCAGGGCACCAAACAGCAACGGCGAGCAGCTATTTTCAATTAATTCGGGATGGTGCGGCGCCAGAAGGCAGCTTGCGGTTTTTGCCAACTTATACGGGCGCGGCAGTCTATACCGACAAGGAAAAACTTAAAAAAGTGCAATTCTCGGATATAGACAAGGGAAAGACAGGATATCCCAAGCAATCTGACGACGGATGGATAGGTGTTCTGCAACATTACTTTGTAGCGGCATGGTTGCCTCAAGAAAAAAGTGGCCGCGAATTTTTTACGCGTAAACTTGACGGAGATCTGTATTCCGTGGGGATGATTTTACCAAGTCTGATTATCGAACCCGGGCAAAAAGCGCGCGTGGCAGTAGCGTTGTATGCAGGTCCTACGGAGGCAAATCTGGATAAAATCGCGCCCGGTTTGGGCCTTGCGGTGGATTACGGCTGGCTGACTGTCATAGCGGTTCCGCTATTCTGGGTGATGTCGCTATTTAATGATTGGATCCATAACTGGGGTGTGGCCATCATTCTGCTTACTATCCTGATCAAGCTGTTATTTTTTCCTCTCTCTGCGGCCAGCTATCGTTCGATGGCAAAGATGCGGTTGGTTGCGCCCAAGCTGGAGAAAATCAAGCAACAGTATGCCGGGGATCGTGAACAATTAAATCGCGCGATGATGGAATTGTATAAAGCAGAAAAAATTAATCCATTGGGCGGATGTTTGCCGGTGTTAATTCAAATCCCGGTTTTTATCGCCTTGTATTGGTCTATTTTAGCCAGCGTCGAGATGCGCAACGCCCCATTTTTTGGCTGGATAACCGACTTGTCCGCAGCCGACCCCTATTATATTCTTCCGCTGATTATGGGGACGAGCATGATTATCCAAACGCGCCTTAATCCAAAGCCGCCGGACCCCATGCAGGCCAAGGTAATGCAAATCATGCCGATTGTTTTCAGTGTGATGTTCTTCTTTTTCCCTGCCGGCCTAGTGCTATATTCCATTGTGAATAATCTCCTTTCCATTGGTCAGCAATGGTATATCACCCGAGCCGCCGAAGCGGAAAATAAAGGTGTTGTTGCCAAACGCTGATACCATTGCCGCCGTAGCCACCGCTCAGGGGCGCGGCGGAGTAGGGGTAATACGGATTTCCGGACCCTATATCAAAATTATAGGTGAGGGAGTTTTGGGTAAGCTGCCCGCTGCACGGCAGGCTACCTACAGCAAATTTCTGGATGGAAATGGCGATACGCTTGATCAAGGTATCGCTTTATTTTTCCCTGCCCCCCACTCCTATACCGGTGACGATGTGCTTGAGCTGCAAGGGCACGGCGGCGCTGCCGTCCTGCAAATGGTATTACAGCGCTGCCTTGATTTGGGCGCGCGATTGGCGCAACCGGGCGAATTCACGCGCCGCGCGTTTCTGAATAACAAGCTGGATTTGGCTCAAGCGGAAAGCGTTGCCGATCTGATTAATGCCAATTCCACACAAGCGGCGCGCAGCGCGATGCGCTCTCTGAGCGGTGAATTTTCTGCGGCGATTAATGGCATGGTCGAAGGACTGATTTATCTTCGCATGCTGGTCGAGGCCATGCTGGATTTTCCGGAGGAAGAGTTAAATATTGCCGACCTCGAACGTCGCACAACGCTTCTGGAAAATATTCAGGCTAAATTACAGTGCACGATGGATAGCGCAAAACAGGGCAGTCTACTGCGGGAAGGCGCCCACGTTGTTATTGCAGGACAACCCAATGTAGGGAAATCCAGCCTCCTGAATCGATTGGCGGGAGAAGAGGTGGCGTTGGTCAGCGATATTCCAGGCACCACCCGCGATGTAATTCGCCAAACCATCCAGATCCATGGCGTGCCTTTCCACATCATGGACACGGCAGGCCTTCGCGAATCACAGGACGCAGTGGAAAACCTCGGCATCGCACGCACGCATCAAACACTACACCGCGCTGATTTGATCCTGCTGTTGCTGGATGCCAGCCTGGGCTTGACGGCTCAGGACGAGGCCATATTGACCGGCTTGCCGAACGAAATATCCAGGCTGGTGGTATTTAACAAAATTGACCTGATAAGGGACAAAACTATTTTGATGGAAAACAACCCTTGCGTTGGCGTATCCGCTAAAACCGGGGAAGGTTTAGAGGAGTTGCGCGGGAAATTGCTTGAGGCGGTGGGATGGAGAGACCAAGAAAGCGGCTCCTTCATGGCGCGGGAGCGACATTTGCGGGCTTTGGGTTTGGCGCAAACGCATTTGCACCAGGCTCGGGCTGGATCGGCCCGAGCAGAATTATTCGCGGAAGAGCTGCGTCTGGCGCAACGCGCGCTGAATGAAATTAGCGGGGAATTTACTTCGGATGACCTGCTGGGCGAGATTTTCAGCCGGTTCTGTATCGGAAAATAACCTCCATTGTTCCACGTGAAACACAATGTTTGGGATTTGCCGCTGGCCTGTTGTATGATGCGCGTCCTCTTAAAAGCAGTAGCAACATGAAATTTCCTGATTTATTCGATGTGATCGTGGTGGGCGGAGGCCACGCTGGTACTGAGGCGGCCTTGGTCAGCGCGCGCGCGGGCTGCAGGACCTTGCTGCTTAGCCACAATATCGAAACATTGGGGCAGATGTCTTGCAACCCGTCCATAGGCGGGATAGGCAAGGGGCATCTGGTCAAAGAGGTGGACGCGCTCGGCGGCGCAATGGCGACGGCCACCGATGAAAGCGGCATCCAGTTCCGCATCCTGAATTCCAGCAAAGGCCCTGCGGTGCGCGCCACGCGCGCGCAGGCCGACCGGCTGCTCTACAAGCAAGCCATCCGAACCCGGCTGGAAAACCAGCCCAATCTCTGGCTGTTTCAGCAGGCAGTGGACGACTTATTGGTCGAACAAGATCGGGTGAGCGGGGTGGTCACCCAGCTTGGTTTGCGCTTCAATGCGAAAACCGTGGTGTTGACCACAGGTACTTTTCTGTCCGGGCTGATTCATGTCGGTCAGTCAAATTACCAGGCTGGCCGAGCTGGCGACCCGCCTGCTGTCTCACTTGCGCACCGCTTACGTGAACTGAGCCTCCCGGTAGGGCGGCTGAAGACCGGCACCCCGCCGCGCATCGATGGTCGGACCATAGATTATTCAAAACTGCAGGAGCAGCCTGGCGACGATCCGGTGCCGGTGTTTTCATTCATGGGTAATGCGGCAAAACACCCGAAGCAGGTGCCCTGCTGGATTACCGAGACCAATCAGCGCACGCATGACATCATCCGCGGCGGGCTGGATCGCTCCCCCCTGTTCACCGGGGTGATCGAAGGTGTGGGCCCACGCTACTGCCCCTCCATCGAAGACAAAATTACGCGCTTTGCCGACAAGTCTTCGCACCAGATTTTCCTTGAGCCGGAAGGGTTGACCACCCACGAAGTTTATCCCAACGGGATTTCCACCAGCCTGCCTTTCGATGTGCAATTGGACTTGGTGCGTTCCATCAAGGGATTGGAAAACGCGCATATCCTGCGCCCCGGCTATGCTATCGAATATGACTATTTCAATCCATGCGGATTAAAGAGCTCGCTGGAAACCAAGGCGATCCAGGGATTATTTTTTGCCGGGCAAATCAACGGTACGACAGGTTACGAGGAGGCCGCTGCGCAAGGTTTGCTGGCCGGACTCAACGCAGCCATGCAAGTGCGCGAACAAGAAGCCTGGTGTCCGCGCCGTGACGAAGGCTATTTGGGCGTGTTGGTGGACGATTTAATTACCCAGGGAGTTTCCGAACCTTATCGCATGTTCACCAGCCGCGCGGAATATCGTTTGCAATTGCGTGAAGACAACGCGGATTTAAGATTAACCGAGATCGGCCGTAAGCTAGGGATTGTAGATGACGCCCGCTGGCAAGCATTCGAACAAAAGCGTGAGGCTATCGCATGCGAACAAGAGCGGTTGCGCAGCACGTGGGTAAGCCCGCGCAATTTGTCGGAACAAGAAGCCATCCGCGTGCTGGGCAAGCCTATCGAGCGTGAATATCCGCTGCTGGAGTTATTGCGCCGTCCGGATGTGAGTTACGCGAGCCTGTTGACCTTGCCCGGTGCGGGTGTCGGCGTGAGTGATGAAAAAGTCGCAGAACAAGTGGAAACCCAAGCAAAGTATCACGGCTATATTGAACGACAACGCGACGAAATCGGACGCAATGAGCAATATGAAACGTTAGGCTTGCCCAGTGTTGTTGACTATCGTGAAGTGCGCGGGTTGTCTATCGAAGTGCAACAAAAGCTTAATCAGCACAAGCCGGAAACGATAGGGCAGGCCGCACGTATTTCCGGCATTACACCCGCAGCGATTTCCTTGTTGTTGGTGCACCTGAAACGTGGTTTTCGCGACGCTCAACCAACACGAAAACACGCATAAAATTGGCCGAAGAACTACAGAGCGGCATCGCGCAATTAGGGCTTGCGCTGAGCGCGGAGGCGCAAAGCAAATTACTGGATTATTTGGCCCTGCTGCATAAGTGGAATAAAATTTACAACTTGACTGCGATTCAGGAACCACAAAAGATGGTAAGCCATCACTTGCTCGATAGCCTTGCGGTTCTGCCATATCTCTGGCCAGGTCAGTGGTTAGATGTGGGATGCGGAGCCGGCTTGCCGGGGGTGGTTTTGGCGATTGTTCGACCGGATTGGCAGTTCACCTTGCTGGATAGTAACAGCAAAAAAACCAGCTTCGTACAGCAGGCCATCATTGAACTGGGATTGCCCAATGCGAGCGTAAATTGCGCGCGCGTGGAAGATTGGCAGCCAGAAAAATTATTTGACGGGATCATTTCTCGTGCCTATACCGAGCTGAGTAGTTTTTTGCGCAACACACGCCACTTGTTGGCGGAGCACGGGCGCTGGGCGGCGATGAAGGGATCGCCGGAAAAAGAATTGGCGGGAATGCCGGCCGGATGCAAGGTAGAGCGCGTCATATCATTACAAGTGCCGGGTTTGCAGGCGGCACGCAGCCTGGTAATTGCAACACGCGATGGGAACGAAGCAACATGACAAAAATATTAGCGGTAACCAACCAGAAAGGCGGCGTGGGCAAGACCACCACCACCGTGAATTTGGCCGCGAGCCTTGCCGCTGCCAAACAACGTGTGTTACTGATCGACCTTGATCCGCAGGGCAACGCCACCATGGGTAGCGGCATCGACAAGCGCGATTTGCAGGCGAGCGTTTATGAAGTATTGTTGGGCAGCAAAACGATAGCGGAGGCGCGGCTGCGTTCGGAAGCGGGACAATATGATTTGTTGCCTGCCAACCGGGATTTGGCCGGCGCAGAAATTGAATTAGTAGCTCTGGTTCACCGTGAAATGCGGCTGCGCGACGCGCTGCAACGGGTTGCCGCAGAATATGACTTTGTGCTGATTGATTGTCCGCCGGCGCTTAATTTGCTGACGCTGAATGGCTTGTGCGCGGCCAAGTCGGTGATGATCCCGATGCAATGTGAATACTATGCGCTGGAGGGATTGAGCGATCTGGTAAATACGATTCGAAAAGTGCGTGCCAACCTGAACCCGGTTCTGGAAATCGAAGGATTGCTGCGCACCATGTTCGATCCGCGTAATGCGTTGGCTCAGCAAGTATCGGATCAATTGGAAGAACATTTCGGCAACAAAGTGTATCGCACCGTGATTCCACGCAATGTGCGCCTGGCGGAAGCACCCAGCTATGGTGTGCCGGTGATGTATCACGACAAATTATCCAAAGGTACACAGGCATATCTGGCCTTGGCCGAGGAGTTATTGAATATCGCAACGCAACCTGCTGTAACGGCATAAAGGGATTGATGATGGCAAAGCTACACAAGGGATTGGGACGCGGACTGGATGTGTTGTTATCGGGCGGCAAAAGCGAAAAAGATGAGGTCATGCGGGATTTGAATGTCACCCTGCTCAAGCCGGGCAAATATCAACCGCGTTCGCATATGGATGAGGCCTCGCTGAATGATTTGGCGGCCTCGATCAAAGCGCAGGGAATCATGCAGCCGATTCTGGTACGGAAAATGGCTGACAGCAGCTATGAAATCATTGCCGGTGAACGACGCTGGCGCGCCGCAAAATTGGCCGGGCTCACGCATGTACCGGTTCTGGTGCGCAGCGTACCGGATAATGCGGCATTGGCGATGGCGCTGATAGAAAATATCCAGCGTGAAAATCTGAATCCGCTGGAAGAGGCGACCGGTATCCAGCGACTAATTGATGAGTTCAAAATGACTCATCATATCGCCGCTGAGGCGGTAGGGCGTTCGCGCAGCGCGGCCAGCAATTTGCTGCGGCTATTAAAATTACCTAAAGCCGTGCAGAAATTGCTGATGGAAAACAAGCTGGATATGGGGCATGCGCGCGCACTGTTATCGCTGGAAAGTGCGCAGCAGATATTGCTGGCAAATAAAATTGTGCTGGAACAACTTTCTGTGCGCGAAACGGAAAAGCTGGTGCAAAGGCAGACTCATGAGCCGGAAAAAGAAAAACACAAAAAACCCACCAAGTTAAGCCGCGACACCCAGCGCTTGCAGGAAGAGATGAGCGCGCATCTTGGAACTCGGGTGGAACTCAAGCCGGGCAACAAAGGCGCAGGCAAACTGATCATCGCCTATGCGAATCATGATCAGCTTGATGAATTCCTGAGCAAGCTGAAAAAGGGCAAATAACTTGAGCAAGAATGTCGGTGAGATACACCAACAATGTTTGACACCTCCGGAAAACGCCGCTATCATCGCCGCGCTTTTCGATGTTGAAGCCGAAGAAAAAAAAATAGCACGCCAGATAGTCATGTTGCAGATAGTGATTACGCTGATTGGCGCAAGCATTGCTTACAGCATAAAAGGCACGCCGCAATTTGCGATAGCGGTGTTGAGTGGTGGGGGAATATCCGTTTTGAACGGGGCATTATTGGCATGGAGAATGACCCGCGAGACTTTGCATCCTGCCCCTGAAGCACAATTACGGCTCCTGTATTTTTACGCCGCTGAAAGATTTTTGGTGGTCGTAGTGCTGCTTTGCCTGTGCATTGCAGTACTGAAATTATTGCCGCTCGCGTTATTGGGTGGCTTTGTGATGGGTCAAGCGGTATTGCCAGCAGGCCGATTGTTTTTGAGTCGTTTCAAAACTGAGTGAGATAGTGACTAAAAATGTCCAGTGAAGCACACACATCAGCAGAATACATCAAGCATCATTTGCAGAACCTGACCTATGGTCATTTGCCAGACGGTAGCTGGGGGGTTGCGCATACGCCCGAGGAAGCCAAGGCAATGGGGTTCTGGGCGCTCAATCTGGATACGGTCGTCATGTCTTTGTTGCTGGGGATGGTGTTGATGTTTGTGTTTCGCCGTGCCGCCAAAAGTATTAGCACGGGCGCGCCCAGTGGCCTGCAAAATTTTTGCGAATGGGCAGTTGAATTTATCGACACCAGTGTACGCGGATCATTTTCCGCGAAGAACGACATGATTGCTCCATTGGCGCTGACCATTTTCTTTTGGGTTTTTTCGATGAACCTGATGGACTTGTTGCCGATAGATTATGTTCCGCTGGTGATGCACGAACTTGGCGTCCCGTTTTTCAAAGTGGTGCCTTCCACTGATCCGAATGCCACATTTGGCATGGCGATAGGGGTGTTTCTGCTGGTGCTTTACTACAGTGTCAAGATGAAAGGTGTGGGCGGATTCGTGGGCGAGCTGACCCTGCAACCCTTTGGCAAATGGGGTATGCCGGTGAATTTGCTGCTGGAAGGGGTGAACCTGATTGCCAAGCCGATTTCCCTCGCGCTGCGTTTATTCGGCAACATGTATGCCGGCGAAATGATCTTTATTCTGATTGCGCTGATGGGTGGCGCTTGGGCGGGGATGACGCTGGGCAGCACGACCTTGTATGGATCGCAGATATTGTTGTCGTTAGGCTGGGCCATTTTCCATATTCTGATTGTCACTTTGCAAGCGTTCATCTTCATGACCTTGACTGTGGTCTACATGGATATGGCGCATCAGGAACACCACTAAGCAATCGTTAATCAATTTTATCAACTTAAGCTTTTTAACTTAACTTTTCAACCAGGAGAAATAGAAAATGGAAATGGCAAATGCACTGCTGTATATCGCTGGAGCCCTGATGATGGGCCTGGGCGCGCTTGGCGCGGCGGTCGGTATTGGTATTCTGGGCGGGCGCTTTCTGGAAGGCGCTGCCCGTCAACCAGAGCTGATTCCTATGTTGCGTACCCAGTTCTTCGTAGTGATGGGGCTAGTCGATGCGGTGCCGATGATTGCTGTTGGTATTGCAATGTATGTCCTGTTTGCAGTGGCGCATTAAAGTCACTCGCTAAGCGACAACGCATAATTAAAGAAAGGTAGCTTGCATGAATATCAATGCAACTCTTCTCGCTCAGACGATCATGTTCGCACTGTTTGTGTGGTTCTGCATGAAATTTGTCTGGCCTCCCATCATCGCCGCGCTGGATCAACGCAAAAAACAAATCGCCGAAGGTTTGGCCGATGCAGAAAAAGCCAAGCTTGATTTGGAGCTGGCTGCCAGGCGTTCCACGGAAATTTTGCGTGAGGCGAAAGAAAAAGTTGGCGAAATTGTAAACAATGGCGAAAAGCGCGCCAGCGAAATTGTTGAAGCAGCCAAGACCCAGGCCAAGGTAGAAGGTGATCGCATCATCGCCGGCGCCAAGGCCGAAATCGACCAGGAAGTATTTCGCGCCAAAGAACAGTTACGCACACAGGTGTCGGCAATTGCATTGGCGGGGGCGAGTAAAATTCTTGGTCGTGAAATTGATGCCAAGGCTCACAGCGACCTGCTCGATAAACTGGTTTCGGAAATCTAAGCGCCATGTCCGAAGCCATTACCACCGCACGGCCTTATGCTCAGGCGGCCTTTGAAGAAGCGCAAAAACTGGCGGATCTGAAAGGGTGGTCGGAAGTGCTGATCTCGCTGGCCGAGACGATCTGCCATCCGGAAGTTCGCGCAGTAATCACCAGTCCACGCGTTGCCAAATCGAAAGTCGAAAGTTTGATGGATGGACTGTTGGGCGGACAGGCAAAAATTCAACAGCGCAATTTTGTTCGAGTGCTGGCGGATAACCAGCGTCTGCTGTTGCTTCCGGAAATTGTTGCGATCTTTGAAGCACTGCGGGCGGAAGCGGAAAAAACCGTTAATGTGGTGGTGGACTCCGCGTTTGAATTGTCTGTCGCGCAACAACAAAAAATTATCAGTTCGCTGAAAGCGCGCATGGGCCGCGAAATCAAGCTGGCCTGTAAAGTCAATAAGGAATTGCTTGGCGGTGTGGTGATACGCGCCGGAGATAAAGTAATCGATGGTTCTGCCCGAACCCGTCTGGGCGAAATGGCCAACGCGCTGGCATGATTTTAAACCCGGCCTGATTTTAAAAATCCTGACTTTAAAAAATCCGGGCCTGATAAAAGATATATCTACGAGGAAATTCAGATGAAGCTCAACCCTTCCGAAATTAGCAATTTAATACGCAGTCGCATCGAAAATTTCGAGGCACTCACGCAAGCACGTACCGAAGGTACGGTGGTCAGCGTCACCGACGGTATCGTTCGCGTACACGGACTTTCCGATGTGATGCAAGGTGAAATGCTGGAATTTCCCGGCAACACTTTTGGCTTGGCATTGAACCTGGAGCGCGACTCGGTCGGCGCGGTGGTGCTCGGAGAATATGAACATATTACCGAAGGCGACACCGTCAAATGTACCGGACGCATTCTGGAAGTGCCGGTGGGTCCGGAATTGCGCGGGCGAGTAGTTAATGCGCTGGGCCAGCCTATTGATGGCAAAGGTCCGATCAACGCCAAGATGTCTGACAAGATTGAAAAAGTTGCGCCGGGTGTGATCGCGCGTAAGTCAGTAGACCAACCCGTGCAAACCGGTTTGAAGTCGATCGACTCGATGGTGCCGGTAGGTCGCGGACAGCGCGAGCTGATTATCGGCGACCGCCAGACCGGCAAGACTGCCGTTGCGGTGGATGCCATCATCAATCAAAAAGGTCAGAACATGACCTGCGTGTATGTCGCGATCGGCCAGAAGGCTTCGACCGTAGTCAACGTGGTGCGCAAGCTGGAAGAGCACGGCGCGCTGGGATATACCATCGTGGTGGTTGCGACCGCGTCGGATTCGGCCGCGATGCAATTCCTCGCGCCGTATGCCGGTTGCACCATGGGCGAATATTTCCGTGATCGCGGCGAAGACGCGCTGATCGTTTATGATGACTTGACCAAACAAGCCTGGGCATACCGCCAGATCTCCTTGTTGCTGCGCCGTCCTCCCGGCCGTGAAGCTTATCCCGGCGACGTGTTCTATCTGCACTCCCGTTTGCTGGAGCGCGCAGCGCGCGTCAATGCCGATTATGTGGAAGCCTTCACCAAGGGCGCAGTCAAAGGCAAGACCGGTTCGCTGACCGCGTTGCCCATCATTGAAACACAGGCGGGCGACGTATCCGCTTTCGTGCCGACCAACGTGATCTCGATCACCGACGGACAGATATT
>JBDTPU010000081.1:0-3283 GCA_039932535.1 Gallionella sp.
CCTAACGCAGCACGCACCAAAAATCCTGCTCGCTACGTATTTCGACAGCGTGGAAGAACATGCCGAACGCCTTAAGGCTCTCCCTGTCGCGGGCTTGCATATCGACTTGGTGCGCGCACCGCAACAGGCGGATAGCTTCCTGCGCAATTTCCCCGAAGACAAAATCCTCTCGGCGGGCATTGTCGACGGGCGCAACATCTGGCGCTGTAATATCTCTGCTGCGTTGCAGACACTGAATACGCTGCACGACACATTGGGTGATCGTCTGTGGGTTGCGCCCAGTTGTTCGCTGTTGCACGTGCCAGTGGATTTGGCGCAGGAAAGCTGGACTCAAGAAACCGGGCTCGACAAAACAATAAAAAACTGGATGGCCTTCGCCACGCAAAAACTGGCGGAAGTCGCCACTCTGGCGCGCGGTGTGACGCAAGGGAAGGAAGCCATCGCGCCGCAACTGGCACAGGCCAACGCCGCGCTGGAAAGCCGCGTGTATTCTCCGCTGGTATTTAACAAAACGGTTCGCCAGCGTATCGCCGCCTTGACGCCACAAGATGCACAGCGCCCGTCCCCGTTTGTGCAGCGCATCGCCAAACAGCAGGCACGCTTCAATCTGCCCGCATTTCCAACCACGACAATAGGCTCGTTCCCGCAGACCGCAGACATTCGTGCGGTGCGCGCCGGTTACAAACAAGGCCGCATCAGCGCAGCGGAATATCAGACAGAAATGCGTGCCGAAATTCAGCGCGCCGTGCGCAAGCAGGAAGCGCTGGGACTGGATGTGCTGGTGCATGGCGAAGCAGAACGTAACGACATGGTGGAATACTTCGGCGAACAACTGCAAGGTTTTGCTTTCACCGAATACGGCTGGGTGCAAAGTTACGGCTCGCGTTGCGTGAAGCCGCCGATCATATACGGCGACATCTCGCGTCCGCATCCGATGACGGTGGAATGGGCGCGGTACGCGCAAAGTCTCACCAGTAAACCAATGAAAGGCATGCTCACCGGCCCGATCACGATCTTGCAATGGTCGTTCGTACGCAACGATATTCCGCGCGCGGATACGGCACTGCAAATCGCGCTGGCAATCCGCGACGAGGTGCATGATCTGGAACAAGCCGGTATCGCCATCATCCAGATCGACGAAGCTGCGTTGCGCGAAGGATTGCCGTTGAAGAAAACCGATTGGCCCCCCTATCTGGACTGGTCGGTGCGCGCGTTCCGTGTGTGTTCTTCCGGTGTCAAAGACGGCACGCAGATACACACGCATATGTGCTATTCGGAATTCAACGACATCCTTCCCGCCATCGCGGCGATGGATGCGGATGTGATTACCATCGAGACTTCACGTTCGGATATGGAGTTGCTGGATGCGTTCCGCAAATTTTCTTACCCGAACGACATCGGTCCCGGCGTGTACGACATCCACTCGCCGCGCGTGCCGGGCACCGAGGAAATGCTGCGGCTGATGCGCAAGGCGCTAGCGGTGATTCCGGCGCAACGGTTGTGGATCAACCCGGACTGCGGCCTGAAGACGCGCGGCTGGCCGGAAGTGGAAGCGGCATTGCAGAACATGGTGGCGGTCGCCAAACAACTGCGCGCCAGCGCGCTGGTCTGATTTTTCTTGGCTTAGGGCACCTCTAAAAATTCAGAGTTCGCTCAAATGCAAGGCGCGGGAAAAATTTCGCGGCGCCGCATATGTTTGATATGTAAGCAAGAAACTTTTCCCGCAACGCAGCAGTTGAGATGAAATCTGGATTTTTAGAGGTGCCCTGTAGGTAATTAGGCTTTGCCGGGATAGATCATGTTGGCTGGCCTGACCCAGCGGTCGAAGTCCTGTTCGGTAACATAGCCCAAGGCCAGCGCTGCCTGCTTGAGCGTGTTGCCATCATGATGCGCGCGTTTGGCGATTTCGGCGGCGCGGTCGTAGCCGATGTGCGGCGTCAGCGCGGTCACCAGCATCAGCGAGCGTTCCATCAGTTCCGCGATGCGCCCGCGATTGGCTTCGATTCCTCGCACACAATGTTCTTCGAAGCTGGTCATGCCGTCGGCGAGCAGCCGCACGCTCTGCGAGAAGTTGTGCGCGATGAGCGGCTTGAATACGTTGAGCTCAAAGTTGCCCAAGGCGCCACCGACCGTGATCGCAACGTCGTTGCCAAACACCTGGCAGCACAGCATGGTAAGCGCTTCGCATTGCGTGGGATTTACTTTGCCCGGCATGATGGAACTGCCCGGTTCGTTTTCCGGGATGTTGATTTCACCCAGGCCGGAACGCGGGCCGGAGGCCAGCCAGCGCACGTCGTTGGCGATTTTCATTAACGCAGTCGCCAGCGTTTTGAGCGCGCCATGTGCGGCCACCAGCGCATCATGCGCAGCCAGCGCGGCAAATTTATTGGCGGCGCTTTTGAATGGCATACCGGTGCTGCGTGCCAGTTCTGCTGCAACCCTCGTGCCAAATTCGGCATGGGTGTTCAGTCCGGTGCCGACTGCCGTGCCGCCGACCGCCAGTTCATAAAGTGGCGCAAGCGCAGCGAGCAATATTTTTTCCGCGAGATCCAGTTGCGCCACATAGCCAGAAAATTCCTGGCCCAGCGTTAACGGCGTTGCATCCTGCAAATGCGTGCGGCCGATTTTTACAATGTCAGCGAATGCGTCGGATTTTATTTTCAATGTTGCGCGCAGCGCAGCCAATGCCGGGAGTAATTTTTGCGATATGCCAATAGCCGCAGCCAGGTGCATTGCGGTCGGGAAAATATCGTTGGAAGACTGGCCCAGATTCACATCATCATTGGGATGTAGAAAATGCGCTGTACCGGTCAGTTGCGAAGCGCGGTTGGCGAGCACCTCGTTCATGTTCATGTTGCTCTGCGTGCCTGAACCGGTTTGCCAGACGGACAGTGGAAATTCTTCTGTACGTTGTCCGGCCAGCACTTCCCCGGCAGCCTGTATGATGGCAGTCGCCTTTTCTTTACTCAGCAGACCTAGATCGCGGTTGACCAGCGCGCAGGCGCGTTTGATCTCGGCGAGGGCCATGATGATCTCTGCCGGCATAGGTTCGGTCGAGATGCGAAAGTGTTCCAGCGAGCGTTGGGTCTGCGCGCCCCACAGCCGCTCGACCGGGACTTCAATAGCACCGAAAGAGTCGCGTTCTGATCTGGTTTGGCTCATGGTCTTTCCTAACTGATTATGCGGTGATCAATTCTTCGAGAATGTAAAACAGTGCCGTAGACAGGTCTGAGTAACTATATTTACTAACCATGGATGCCGAGGTATTTTCTGATATGTTTAG
>JBDTPU010000082.1:0-4371 GCA_039932535.1 Gallionella sp.
TCTCTACTCCCTCACTGCGTAAATGGCGGGCAAATTTCGCCATACCCCTTCGATGTCCATACCATAGCCGAACACAAAACGATTCGGCAATTCCATTCCAACAAAATCCGCATGGATCGGTTTTTTGCGGCCGTGCTGCTTGTCGGCAAACACGGCGCTGTAACATTTATCCGCGCCCAGTTCCAACACCCGTTCGCGCAACGCCGACAAGGTATGGCCTTCATCCAGAATATCGTCCAGCAGTAACACCACGCGACCGCGTACATTCTCGCGCGGCTCGACCTTCCAGTGCATTGCGCCGCCGTGTTTTGCATTGCCATAACGCGACACATGCACATAATCAAAATCCAGCGGAAAATCGAGCAACGGCAACAACTGCCCGCTGAACACCACCGCCCCGCCCATCACCGACAGCACCAGCGGATGCGTATTGGCAAGCCTGGCATTAATCTGTTGTGCGACGTGCTGCAATGCAGCCTGCACTTGCTCGGATGAATACAGTAATTCAGCCTGCTGTAGAATTTCGTGCGCACGCTGGATGGATACGGTCATGGCTTATTCAACTATCCCGTCTATTTATTTCAAGCGGCCGTTTGCTTTTTCAAGCTAGTTGCTTTTCAGGCTGTCCATTTTCAAGCTGTCCATTTTCAAGCTGTAAAGATACTCCGTAAACTCCTCCCTCACTTCGGGATGCTTGAGACCCAGCGCCACTGTGGCCTTAAGATAGCCCAGCTTGGAACCGCAATCGTAGCGGATGCCGCTGAAGCGGTAGGCGAGCATTTTTTCTTCCTGCATCAAGGCGGCGATGCCATCGGTCAATTGAATTTCACCGCCCGCTCCGGCCTGCACTTTTTCCAGATGATGAAAAATTCGCGGCGTGAGAATATAGCGCCCAACGACGCCGAGCGTGGTCGGCGCGTTTTCCGGTTCAGGTTTTTCCACAATGCCATTCACTTGTTCAAGATTGGCGGACAGCGGCACGCTGCTAACAATACCATATTGACGGGTCTGGTCACGAGGCACATTTTGCACGCCCAGAATCGAACATTGATGTTGCGCAAATATCTCCGCCATCTGTTTGATGATAGGCGGTTCTCCATCGATCAAATCATCCGCCAACAACACCGCGAACGGCTCATCCTGAACCACCGGCTTTGCGCATAACACTGCATGCCCCAAACCCAGCGGCTCGGTCTGGCGGATATAAATACAATTGATGTGTGCAGGGATCACCTCGCGCACCAAGCGCAGCAACTCGTCCTTGCCGCGCATCTCCAGCTCGGCTTCCAGCTCATAGGCCTTGTCGAAATGGTCCTCGATCGCGCGCTTGTTGCGTCCGGTGATGAACACCATATCGGTGATACCCGCTGCGACCGCTTCTTCCACTGCATACTGAATCAGCGGTTTGTCAACGATGGGCATCATTTCTTTCGGGCTGACTTTGGTGGCCGGCAAAAAGCGGCTGCCCATGCCTGCCACCGGAAATACTGCTTTAGTGATTTTTTTCATATGCTTTTTAATAATGCCAAAAATTGTTGTTCATCCAATATTGCTACGCCCAACTTATGAGCATCACTTAATTTGCTGCCGGCTTCTGTACCGGCCACCACATAACTGGTTTTTTTTGAAACATTGCCGCTGACTTTTGCGCCGAGCGCTTCCAGTTTTTCTGTGGCTTCGTCGCGCGACAGCGCAGCTAAAGTTCCGGTCAAGACGAAAGTCTGGCCGCTCAAGGGCAGTGCAGTAGCAGCCCGAGCTTGCTGCCCCCGAGGCGGCTGTTCTGGCCACTGCACACCGCAGGCGCGCAGCTGTTCGATCACTTCACGGTTATGCGCCTCGGCCAGAAAATCCGCGATACTTTGCGCGACCACCGGCCCGACATCATGCACCTGCTGCAAACTCCCTGCATCCGCAGCAAGCAGATTATCCAACGAGCCGAAGTGTTGTGCCAAGTCTTTTGCGGTGGCTTCGCCGACATTACGAATGCCGAGCGCAAAAATAAAGCGCGCCAGCGTGGTGTGCTTGCTGTGCTCGATTGCGGCGAGCAGATTGAGCGCAGATTTTTCGCCCATGCGTTCCAGATTAATAACTGCCAGCAAGCCGAGTTTATACAGCGCCGCGGGGTTGCTGACGATATTCGCATCGACCAGTTGCTCGACCAGCTTTTCGCCGAGACCTTCTATATTCATCGCGCGGCGACCGGCAAAATGCCGCAAGGCCTGTTTACGCTGCGCGGGGCAAAACAGCCCGCCGGTGCAGCGCCACGCGGCCTCGTCCTCTAACCGGGCCACGTGCGAGCCGCACACCGGACATACTTTGGGCATCGCAAACTCACGCGCATCGCGCGGACGACGTTCGATCATTACGCGCGCGACTTCCGGAATTACATCTCCGGCACGGCGCACGACCACAGTATCGCCGATGCGCACATCCTTGCGGCGTATCTCATCTTCGTTATGCAGCGTGGCATTGGTCACCGTTACACCGCCGACGAATACCGGCGCCAGCCGTGCCACCGGCGTCAGCGCGCCGGTGCGTCCGACTTGCACCTCAATATCGAGCAAGGTCGTCGTCGCCTCCTCGGCGGCAAATTTGTGCGCGATGGCCCAGCGCGGCGCGCGTGAGACAAAACCGAGTTGCTGCTGTTGGGCAATATTATTGACTTTGTAAACTACGCCATCAATGTCGAACGGCAACTGCGCGCGCGCTGCACCGAGCTCGCGGTAATACGCCAGCAAACCTTCCAGTCCGCGCACTACGCTGCGCTGTTGCGCAACCGGCACCCCCCATTCATGTAACAAATCCATTTGCCGGTCGTGCTGATTGGGCAGCTTCGCGCCCTCGCAAAGACCAATTCCGTAAGAAAAAAAACTCAGCCTGCGACTGGCGGTGATGCGCGAATCAAGCTGGCGCAATGAACCCGCCGCTGCATTGCGCGGGTTGGCGAATTCCTTGTCGCCTTTGGCGCGCTGCGCATCATTCAATTTGATGAAGTCGCGCTTGAACATCAGCACTTCGCCGCGCACTTCAACGTCCTTGATCGGTTTGCGCAATTTGAGTGGAATGGTGCGCACGGTGCGCAGATTTTCGGTGACATCTTCACCGGTGCTGCCATCGCCGCGCGTCGCACCTCGTACGAACATTCCATCGTGATAACTCAGTGTAATGGCCAGCCCGTCAAATTTCGGTTCGACCGCATATTCCACTTCCGCCACGCCCAGGGTCTCGCGAATACGGGTATCAAAAGCGCGCACCTCTTCTTCGCTGAACGCGTTGTTGAGCGATAACATCGGCGTGCGATGCGGCAGTTCCGCAAAATATTTAAGTGGCGTGACGCCGACGCGCTGGGTCGGCGAGTCTGCGCTTTGCAATTCGGGATGTTGCGTTTCAAGGGTCTGCAATTCACGGAACAGTTGATCATATTCCGCGTCGGAAATGGAAGCATCATCCAGCACGTAATAGCGATGATTGTGCTGTTCGATTTCCGTGCGCAACTGCGCGATGCGTACGGCAGCACTATTCATCAGGAAAACAATCGGCGTGCCTGCGCGCTACCCGGAACGATAGCCTGGGCGCACATCTTCGCCTCGACTTCGGCGATCTGTGCGCGGATCAGCGCCAGGCTGTTATCGTTCAGCGCCAGGCGTTGGTCATCCACCATATTGACCTGCAATTCGTTGGCCAATTCGCGCGCGGTGATCATCATCCGATCAAACTGCAGGGTGGGGTTTTCGATGCGCGGCACATCCAGCAATAAGGTGATGCCCGCGCTACTGAAAGTTTCCAGCGTGGGAAAATGGAACGGTTGGGTATCCTGATTAATCAGGCTGAACAGGCTTTGCCCCTGTGCATTCAGCAAATGAAACGCGCCGTCCGCTTCCAGCGTCATGCCCAGCAACGCCGCAGCTTGTGCTATTTTCCCGCCCAACAATAATCCCCCGGGTAGCGGCACCAGATTGACTCCTACCATTTGATCCACCTCGGCGCAAAACGTATCCAGCTCAAGCGCATGATGATAGGTTTCGCGCAAGTCCGGCACGGTTATATCCGCCTTGATATGCCGGGCGACACCCAGCACCAGATCGCGGAAATCCGCCAGTTTTACTTCGCTGATCGGGCCGCCCCGATCCACCAGTTGCAGGGCGATACGAAAGCGCGCATAGAGAATCTGGCTGTCGGCAATGACGCGCTCCCATTTTTTTGCGGCTTGCGTCAAGCCGCACATTCGCACTGTCTTACGGAAATCGAATTTGCGTTGCCACAGCGCTTCAAGCGCGGCGGCAGGGCTGGGTTTGGCCAAACGTAATTCGATGATGAAATCGTTGCGCGCATTTAACAAGGAGCACGACTCATCCGGCGAACTGGTTACGG
>JBDTPU010000083.1:0-7455 GCA_039932535.1 Gallionella sp.
CGCTGGCTTTGAGCAACCGTTGCGTACCTTGCATCAACCAGATTTCCCCGTCGGCGCGCTCTATCCCGAAATCACTTTCGGTGTCGGGCTTATTCAAACCAAAGGTGATGGTTTTGCAATCCTCACGCACCATGCTCATGCAGCGCTCATCGTCGCGGTTCAGCACTTGCACACCGCATCCCTCAAAAATACGCGCCTTGGCGCTGCTGTATGCTTCCATGTCGGCATAACGATCGAGATGATCTTCGCTGATATTCAGCACGGTTGCGGCATCGGCATGCAGGCTGGAAGTGGTCTCGAGCTGGAAGCTGGACAGCTCCAGCACCCACACCTCGGGCTGATTTGCGCCGCGCTCCAGCACGATGTCCAACACTGCGGGAGAAATGTTGCCGGCCGCCACCGCGTCCTTGCCGGCCGCCTTGCATAAATGTTCCACCATACTGGTGACGGTAGTCTTGCCATTAGCGCCGGTGATCGCAAGTATGCGCGGATGATTTTTTTTGGGTCGTGACCGCACCGGGTACGCGGCAAGATCTTCCGGACTTTCGCTGCCACCTTCACGCAGTGATTGCGCAAACAACTCGATGTCACCCACCACTTCAATGCCGCGCGCAATTGCCCGCTCCACTGCCGGATCGCGCAACGGCACACCCGGACTGATCGCAATCAGCTCGATGCCATCAAACAGCGCGTCGTTAAAATTGCCGCAAAAAATTTGTTCGGCGGCCACATAGTGGGTAGCCTGAGCCAGTCCGGGCGGGGCGCTGCGGGTGTCCGCGACGCGCAAGCGTGCGTTCTGCGCACTGAGCCAGCGCACCATGGACAGCCCGGTCTCGCCCAGACCGAGCACCAGCACCGATTTGTTTTTGTGTCGCGTCATCTCGACTTCCGGGTAATCTTTTAAGTGTCTTGGAGCGTCAGATGACGCCATCATGTTCGCCATGCTGATCTTGGTTTCCCTCATTGCTATCGTGCTGTTCTCTTCCATCATCTTGTTCTCCCTTATCTTAATTTGAGGGTCGCCAGACCCAGCAGAACCAACAACATGGTAATAATCCAAAAACGCACCACAACTTGTGTTTCTTTCCACCCCTTCAATTCATAGTGATGATGCAAAGGCGCCATGCGGAATACGCGCTTGCCGGTCAGCTTGAACGAAGCGACCTGTATCATCACCGAGACTGCCTCGACCACAAACACACCGCCCATGATGAACAGCACCAATTCCTGCCGCACAATTACCGCCACCGTACCGAGTGCCGCACCGAGGGCCAGCGCGCCAACATCACCCATGAACACTTCGGCGGGATACGCGTTAAACCACAGAAAAGCCAGCCCGGCTCCGGTAATGCCGCCGCAGAACACCGCCAACTCGCCCGCCCCCGGGATGTACGGAATGCCGAGATATTTTGAGAACACCACATTACCCGTCACATAAGCAAATATCGCCAGCGCGCCACTCACCATCACCGTCGGCATGATGGCCAGACCATCCAGGCCATCGGTCAAATTTACCGCATTGCTGGTGCCAACTATCACCAGATAAGTCAGCACGACAAAAATTACTGCCGGAAGCGGAAATACCAGCAGCTTGAAAAACGGTACGATGAGTTCGGTGTGCGCGGGCAGGCTGGCAGCATTCCACAAATAGATTCCAGCCAGCAGCGCGATGATGGACTGCCAACCCATTTTGGTTTTGGCAGACAGCCCCTTGGGGTTGCGATGCACCACTTTGCGGTAATCATCCACCCAGCCGATCACGCCGAAACCCAGAGTGGTGAGCAGCACGACCCACACATAATGATTGTGCAAATCGCCCCACAACAAGGTGGTGATCGTGATCGAAGTCAGGATCAACGCACCGCCCATGGTCGGCGTGCCGGCCTTGACCAGATGCGTTTGCGGCCCGTCGCTGCGCACCGATTGGCCGATCTTGTAAGCGGTCAATTTGCGTATCATCATCGGGCCGACCATGAATGAAATTCCCAGCGCGGTCATCGCCGACAGCACCGTGCGCAGCGTGATGTAATTGAACACGCTGAAAAACCGGATGTCCTGGGCCAACCATTGGGCAAGTGCGAGCAGCATTGTCTTCTCCTAATACCCGGCGCAGCAGAATTGCACCACGCGCTCCATCTTCATGAAGCGCGAACCTTTGACCAGCACGGTCGTTTTCGCGTCCAATTCTTTTTCCAGCACGGGCAACAGTTCTTCGATACGTTCAAAATGCCGCGCACCGTTGCCGAATTCGCGCACCGCATTGCCACTCAAGGTGCCCAACGCATAAAGTTTTTCGATGCCGGCACGGCGCGCTTCGCTGCCGATCTCGGCATGAAATTTGGCCGCGTCATCGCCCAGCTCGCCCATGTCGCCCAATACCAATATGTGTTTGCCGCTGGCCTGGGCCAGTACACTGATTGCGGCATGCATGGAAGCGGGGTTGGCGTTATAGGTATCGTCTATCAGCGTGGCGCCATGCTGCGCGGCCTTGCGCTGCAAGCGTCCGGCCACGCCGCTGAATTTTTCCAGACCGGTCACGATTTTTTCCAGAGGGATGTTGAGGGCGATTGCCGCTGCCGTTGCGGCCAGCGCGTTACGGGCGTTATGCGCGCCAGGCACTTGCAGTACGACGGTAAAATTTCCCTGTGGGGTGCGCACTTCCAGCCGCAAACCATAATCGCGCGGCTGCCACGTGCCGGTCACATCCGCTTGCGGATCAAAGCCGAATTCAAGCAGTGAATGTGCGCCTGCAAGTGCATGCCACATGGGTGCATAGGCATCGTCTGCATTGATCACGGCAGCACCACGCGCGCCCAGTCCCGCAAATATCTCGCCTTTTGCAAGCGCCACCAACTCGACCGAACCCAGTCCCGCCAGATGGGCGCCACTGGCGTTGTTGATTAGCGCGACATTCGGTGCCGCAATTTGCGACAAATAATCAATCTCGCCCGAATGATTCATGCCCATTTCGATCACGGCATAATGGTGCGCTGCATTCAGTTGCAACAATGTGAGGGGCATACCAATGTCGTTGTTGAAATTGCCTTGGGTCGCGAGCACCGCATCCTTATTGCCTGCCGCCTCGCGCAAAATACTGGCCAGCATTTCTTTCACAGTGGTCTTGCCATTGCTGCCGGTGATCGCCACCAGTGGAATAGCGAACTGTCTGCGCCAGTACGCCGCTAATTGCCCCAACGCGCGGCGCGTATCGTTTACAACCAGCAGTGAGAAGCGGGGGTCAGGAATCCTTTTGCGCGCGGCTTTCTGTTCACTCGCCGCTACACTATTTTCATAGCTGTCTTTATTCACCAGTGCAGCGACCGCTCCTGCCTGTGCGGCAGTTGCAACAAAGTCGTAGCCATCGAAATGGTCACCGCGCAATGCAACGAACAAATCGCCCGGCGCAATTTTGCGCGTGTCAGTGGAAACCGCATTGAAATGTCTGTCCTGAACTCCGCCGAAGTGCACCAGCCTCCCGACGGTTGCCTGAGCCGCTTGCGATAACAGCATCATGCGCGCGCCTCCGCGTGATGGGTCTGCAAAGCCTGCTGCACGACCAGCACGTCGCTGAACGGATGCTTGATGCCGTTGATCTCCTGATAATCTTCGTGGCCTTTTCCCGCGACCAGCACGGTATCGCCCTGCTGCGCATGGCTGATGGCACTCTGAATGGCGGCCGCACGCTCGATGATGATCTCGTGGTTTTTTTGATGCATGCCGCTGACAATTTCCGCGATGATCTCGCGCGGATTTTCGCTGCGCGGATTGTCGGAGGTGACGATGCAAAAGTCGGAGAGCTTCTCCGCGATCTTGCCCATCATCGCGCGTTTGCCGCGATCACGATCGCCGCCGCAGCCAAATACGCAAAGTACTTTTCCGCCTGCGGCCTCGCTGACTTCGCGCAATGCCTGCAATACTTTTTCCAGCGCGTCCGGGGTGTGCGCGTAATCCACGATCACCGTCGGTTGCTGCGCACTGCCCAGGCGCTGCATACGCCCGGCAACCGGCTGCACCTTGCTCAATGACTGCACCGCATCACTCAAAGATATTTCCCTCACCAGCAATACCGCCAGTGCAGCCAAAAGATTGGCCGCGTTGAATCGCCCAACCAGCGTGCTATTCAACTCCGCCGCACCCCAACTGGAGTGCACAGCCATGCGTAATTCCTGCCCAGTCATTTCCAGCAAATTCCCATACACCATACGCAGCCCCAGTCGCTCGGCGAGTTGCAGCGCCGCATCGCTCAAGCCATAAGCAATTATTTCCGTATTGGAGTCTTGAAGTTGTTCAGCCAGCTCTACGCCATACGCGTCATCAAAATTCAGCACAACATATTTGAGTTGCTGCCCAGTGAACAATTTGCGTTTGGCCGCCGCATAGCTTTGCATATCGCCGTGATAATCGAGATGATCGCGGCTCAAATTGGTAAGCATCGCCACATCGAAACTCACACCATTGACGCGCCCCTGAGACAGCGCGTGCGAGGACACTTCCATCGCGACGGCCTGTGCACCCTCGCGCACATAGTCTGCCAGTAAACCATGCACGCGAATGGCGTCCGGTGTGGTGTTGGCGCTGGCTTGCAGCGCGCCACAACCATTGACCCCGACAAAGCCATTGCCAAGTGTGCCGATCAGTGCACATTTTTTTCCTGCTTCATTCAAGGCCTGAGCAATCCAGTGGCAGGTCGAGGTTTTGCCATTTGTTCCGGTGATGCCTATCATCCATAATTTTTCCGCGGGTTCGCCATACACCGCATTGGCCAGCCATCCTGCTTTATTGCATAAGTCAGACACGGCGAGATTAGGCACTTGCCACGCATCGTTCCAGACAAAATGCTGCGCTTCCCCCGGGCGCCCGGACAAAAATTTTTCGTAAATCACCGCATTCGCGCCCTGTGCGATTGCCGACGCAATGAATCGTCGGCCATCATGTTTTTCACCGGGATAAGCAATGAAAGTATCGCCGCGCTGAATGGAACGACTGTCCGTCACCAGACGGGTGACCGGTATTTTTAATGCGGCCAATTGCTCGGCAGCCCATTGATGCAGAGAAGGGCTCATACCTCCTCCTTCACAATTTCCGCAGGTGGTGTGACTACATTATTCAGTGGTGCGTCGTTGGGCACGCTGAGCGCATGTAATGCCGCACCTGTTATTTTGCTGAACACCGGCGCGGCCACTTCTCCTCCGTAATACTCGGTGCCAGCCGGATCATCAATCATCACTGCTACTATCAGACGCGGGTTTGATGCCGGGGCAAAGCCGACGAAAGAAGCGACGTAATGATTGACGTAATGTCCGTCTTCCAGCTTATGCGCGGTACCGGTCTTGCCCGCCACCCGATACCCGGCTACTTGCGCCAGAGGAGCCGTGCCGCCCGGCAATACCACCATCTCCAACATGTCGCGCAACGCCTGCGCGGTGCGCCCGGAAAATATTTTTTTGCCTGCCACCGGTGCATCCAGCTTGAGCAGTGAAATCGGTTTCAATTCGCCGTCGTTGGCAAAAATGGTGTAAGCGCGCGCCAGCTGCAGCAGGTTCACCGAAATGCCGTGGCCATAAGCCATCGTGGCTTGCTCGATAGGCCGCCAGGTTTTCGGGTCGCGTAATTTACCCGGCGCTTCGCCCGGAAAGTTACTGCCGGTCTGCGCGCCGAATCCACTATTCGACAAACCCTCCCACATCGTTTCGGGTTTCAGCGACAAGGCTATCTTCGCTGCACCCACATTGCTGGATTTCTGGATGACCTGTGCCACCGTCAATATGGATTCCGGATGAGCATCGTGTATCTTCCGGTCGCCCAGCGTGAACACTCCATGCTCGGTATTGATGAGAGTGTTGGGGTGTACTTTTCCGGTCTCGATTGCCGTCGCCACCGTAAAGGGTTTCAAGGTCGAGCCGGGCTCAAATAAATCGGCGATGGCGCGATTGCGCATTGCTTGGCTGCTGGTGTTATTGCGGTTGTTCGGGTTGTAGCCGGGGTAGTTGGCGAGCGCCAGCACTTCACCGCTGCGCGCATCGAGAACCACTACAGCACCCGCCCTGGCGTGATGTTGCCTGACCGCGCTTTCCAATTCGCGATAGGCGATGTGTTGCAAATTGCTATCCAGGCTGAGCACGATATCGTTGCCCGGTTTGGGCGCATGCAGGCTGCCCGCATCCTCCACAATATATCCGTGGTTATCTTTGATGACACGCTGACTGCCGGATTTTCCGCCCAGCTGATCTTGCAACAGCAGCTCCATTCCCTCCTGACCGATGTCGTCCTGTCCGGTAAAACCGAGTGTCTGCGCATTCTCCTCACCCGTCGGATAATAGCGGCGATATTCGCGCTGCAATGAAACACCGGGTAGATTCAAGTTCACTACTTTTTCCACTTGATCGGGCGGCAACAGACGTTTGAGATAAACAAAATCGCGCGACGTATCGAACAGGCGATTTTTCAATTCCTCTGCGTCCATGCCAAGAATTTGCGCCAGTTTTTTGACTTGTCTCCTGTCCGCTTCCACGTCCGTCGGGCTTGCCCACACCGATTCAACCGGGGTGCTGACGGCGAGCGGTTCGCCATTGCGATCGGAAATCATCCCGCGATGTGCGCTGACTTCGATCACGCGGCTGTAGCGCGCATCTCCTTTTTTCTGCAAAAAATCATTGTGTATTCCCTGCAAATACACCCCACGCCCGAGCAGCCCGATCAGTGCGGCCAGCAACACTACAAATAACGCGGAGGCGCGCCCTCCTGGTAATTTCGCCGTGATGTCCGGAGGTGTGGGGACCGCGTATTTCATTGTGGCTTTGTTCCTGGTTTTACTTTTATAAATTGCACTTGACCATTTTTGGGCAACTGCATTTGCAGCTTTTGCGCCGCCACTTGTTCTACGCGCGCCGGCGCAGCCCAGGTGCTTTGTTCGAGTTGCAACTGCCCCCATTCCACTTCCATTTGCTGCGCATGGACTTTTTCTTTTTGCAACTCAATAAACAGCTTGCGCGCATTGTGCTGAGAGGTGACTACGCTCAATGCGCTCAATACCACCGCCACCAGCAGCAAGCCCCGGTAAGCCGGACTGAGCCTGGTGATTTTTTCCAGTACCGGCTTGCGAGCACCTATCCGATCGATTTTCATACGCGTATGACTCCGCTCAAGCCGCTACGCAACATCGCTGCGCTCCGCAACACGCATCACCGCGCTGCGCGCGCGCGGATTGGTTTGCAGCTCTACTGCGCCGACTCGCACGGCACGGCCGATTAAATTCAGTTTCCCCTGTGGCACTTCGCTGGCGCGTATCGGCACATTGCGCGGCAATTTATCGCCTTCGGCCATCTCACGCAGGTAGTGCTTCACGATGCGATCTTCCAATGAATGAAAACTGATCACTACCAAACGTGCGCCAGTTTTGAGATGTGCTACACACTCTGGCAAGACCCGCGCAAGCTCTTCGAGCTCCTGGTTGAG
>JBDTPU010000084.1:0-3353 GCA_039932535.1 Gallionella sp.
AGTAGAACGCGCCTTCAGCAATGGCAGGCTGCACATCGCTGGGCTGACGCTGGACGAAGCGCTCGGTCTGCGCCAGTCTGTTCCAGACTTGCAGGTATTTCTGGTGGTTGATGTCTCCCAGGGTGCGGATGTGCTGATGGTGCGGCGTGGCATCAACAGCCTGACCAAACTCAGGGGCAAGCGCATCGGCGTAGAAAAGACTGCGCTGGGCGCTTATTACCTCAGCCTTATCCTGCAAGCTGCCAAGCTTTCCAAGCAGGATGTGAAAATCGTTTCGTTGCAGCTGGATGAACATGTGAATGCTTACCGCTCGGGCAAAGTGGATGCCGTCGTGACCTTCGGGGCGACGCGCGGACAACTTGCACGGGAAGGCGCCGTCGTGCTGTTCGACAGCACCAAAGTGCCGGGCAAGATCGTCGACGTGTTGGTGGTGCGCGCGGCAGATGCCGTAAAACGTCGTGTACAGATGGATGCTTTCGTTAATGCCTGGTTTCGCGCCTTGCAAGTGATTCAGAGCGATCCCGCGCGCGCCAATCCGCTGCTGGCTCAGCGTGAACAGATCAAGGTCGCGGAGCTTGAAGAAACACTGCGCGGCCTGTTGCTGGTCGATCTGCAGAAAAATCTGCAGCAGCTTAGCGGCGATCCGCCACCGTTACTCCAAACCGCCGGCGAGATCCAGCGTATCCTCATACAGGAAGGTTTGACCACCGGCAGCGATGATATGTCGCTGCTGATCAATTCCCGCATCGTCACGGAGGCCGGACTTGACTGAGAAGCAATCCATGCTCGGCGGGATCAGCCGGAAGATGCTCTCGCTGCGGTTGTTGATCCCGTTGCTGATTGTGTTACCGATGATATTATTGCTGGGGTTTGTGTTCAGTCAGGAGTTGCGGCACGAATCTGAGTTAGTCTATGAGGATTACCTAGCCAAACAGATGGCTACGGCGATGCGCCTGCAGGCCAGCATTGAACGCGATGTGCGGCTCGGCTTGCGGGATAGGCTGCAACAGGAATTTTCCGATCTGAGCGACGCGCCGGAAGTGGTCGTCGCGGCGTTGGCAGATGAACATGACCAGGTGATCGCCTCGACACAACTGTTTTTGATCGGCAGGGGCCTGGCGCAAGTCACGGAGCAGGCCTTCGTGCGAGACTGGCTTGCGGAACGTCAGGCAATGGATAGTCAGGATCTGAATATCAGGCAAACCGCGTTAACTGAATCCAATGCCATATTGAGCTATGCAGCGGTGCGGTTGGATATGCCCGGTGGCAGCCTTGGGAAGAGCAAACTCGGCAAACTGCTGATCTACACCGATGTAACGCTGCCATTGGCTATACATTCAACTACTCTCAGGATGCAATTACTGAAACTGTTAGTCAGTTTCATCAGTCTGGCGTTGATGCTTGGCATCCTGCTGCATAGAATCGTGACGCGCCGGGTGGGAAGATTGTTGCGTGTCGCAGAGCGTGTTGGAGATGGAAATCTGAACTCTTTTTCCGGTGTGGACGGACCGGACGAGATAGGTCGCCTCGGTGTGGCTTTTGATGGCATGGTGAACAAAATGGCGCGATCTTCCACGCAGATCCGCAAACTTTCGCGCGCGGTTGAACAGAGCCAGAACACCATCATCATCACCGATTCTGAAGGCATTATCGAATACGTGAATCCACATTTCTGCCAGATTTTTGGCTACACTCCCGAGGAGGTGATCGGCAAGAGCATGCGTATGCACCAGTCGGACACGACCCCCAAAGAAGTGTATGACGAGTTGTGGAGCACTATCAAGGCAGGCAAGATTTGGAACGGCGAGCTGCTGAACATGAGCAAGCAGGGCAAGCAGCATTGGGAGCAGATCAGCCTCAGTCCGATTTTTGACGAGCAAGGCGTCATTACCCACTTCTTGTCCGAACAGATTGACATCAATGCGCGCAAGGCGGCTGAAGAGCGCATGATCTTCCTGGCTCATCACGACATTTTGACACAACTGCCCAACCGGATACTGTTTCTGGATCGTTTGCAGCAGGCTATCACTTATGCCGAGCGGCAGCATACCAAGGTGGCTTTGCTGTTCCTGGATCTGGACCGTTTCAAGAATGTGAATGATATGCATGGTCACCACATGGGTGACTTGATGTTGCAGGAAGTGGCACGGCGCATCTGTCAGGATCTGCGCAGCAGCGATACCGTTAGCCGTCAGGGCGGGGATGAGTTCATCATCATGCTGCCGAATCTGGATAAGCCTAGCGATATCGTGCAGGTGATCGACAAATTGATCGAAAGTATTGCAAGGCCCTATTCATTGGCCAACCACACCTTGCATATGACGACCAGCGTGGGGGTAAGCGTGTATCCGCAGGATGGCATCGACAGAGATACGCTGATCAAGAACGCCGACACGGCGATGTATCAGTCCAAGGAGGCGGGGCGTAACGATTACCGCTTCTTCACCCCGGAAATGAACCAGGCCATCGCCAAACGCGTTGGGCTGGAAAACAAATTGCGTGATGCTTTGGAAAAGGGCGAGTTTCTATTGCATTACCAGCCCAAGGTTGACTTGCGCAGCGGCGAGATCATCGCGGTCGAGGCGCTGGTGCGCTGGCTGCATCCCGAAGACGGGTTGATCTCGCCGGCTGATTTCATCCCGATCGCCGAAGATACCGGCATGATCGTGCCATTGGGTGCATGGGTGTTGAACGAAGCCTGCCGCCAGAATCAGGAGTGGCGCGTGGCGGGATTGCGCGCAATCGTGATGGCGGTGAATCTGTCGCCGGTGCAGTTTCAGGAGCGTATATTGATCGATGTTGTCCAGGCCGCACTGGCGCGTAGCGGCATGTCTGCACGCGCGCTTGAATTGGAGATCACCGAATCGGCGATAATGAAGAATGCCGAGCAGGCAATCGCCATACTCGACAAATTGAGCAAGCAGGGCATCAAGGTATCCATTGACGATTTCGGTACTGGATATTCCAGCCTTTCCCACCTGAAAAAATTCTCCATCGACGAGATAAAGATCGACCAATCTTTTGTGCGTGACTTGTCCGTAGACAAAGACGATGCGGCGATTATCAGCGCGATTATCAGTATGTCGAAGAGCCTTGGCTTGACCGTGATTGCCGAAGGTGTGGAAACTATCGAACAGTTGCGCTTCCTGAAAAATCTCGACTGCGACATGATGCAGGGCTATTACTTCAGTAAACCGCTGCCCGCCGATGAATTCAGGAAGCTGCTCGAATCGGAGCGGGTACTGGAACTCCTTCCGTCGTGAGTTACATCAATCCACTTCATCTTTTCGATATCAGGCTGTGTTCCTACAGCCCGAGCAAAAAATTTCAGCGTTGTATTTTTTCTGTCTTCA
>JBDTPU010000085.1:0-1920 GCA_039932535.1 Gallionella sp.
ATGCTGGAAGTCAGCAATCTTGCTTGCAGTCGCGGCGACCATCGTTTGTTTTCCGCGCTGAGTTTTAGCCTGCATCCGGGGCAGATCATGCAAGTACAAGGGGCGAATGGCAGCGGGAAAACCAGCTTATTGCGTACCCTGTGCGGTTTTTTGATGCCCGATGAAGGAGATATTGCCTGGCGCGGTGAGAGTATCGGCGAACTGGATGAGGACTATTATGCCGAGATGCTGTACCTCGGGCATTTGAATGCGATCAAGGATGAGTTAAGCGCGCTGGAAAATTTGCGCATTTCTGCTGGCCTGTCAGGAGTGGATGTCGAAGAAAAAGAAGCGCTGGCCGCTCTGCGGCGCATGGGTTTGCGCGGGCGCGAAATGCTGCCGACCAAAGTACTTTCGCAAGGTCAGCGGCGGCGCGTCGCGCTGGCGCGTTTGCTGGTCAGTAGCGCCAAGCTGTGGATACTCGACGAACCTTTGACCGCGCTTGATGTCGGAGCGGTAACATTGATACAGGAATTGATTGCCGAACATCTGGCGCAACAGGGAATGGTAATATTTACCACGCATCAGCCGCTGCATGTAGCGGGAATGGAAATGCGTACCTTGTCGCTCTCATGAGGCTTCCTGAGAGCAGGATCATGAAGTCATGAAGAAATCCACACTGCTCAATCTGTTGGTGTTGGTAATACGGCGTGATTTGATATTGGCAATGCGTCGCCGTGCGGATGTGCTCACCACGCTGATTTTTTTCGTGATGGTGGTCAGCTTGTTTCCATTGGGCGTCGGTCCGGAACTGGAGATGTTGCGCAAGATGGCGGCGGGAGTATTGTGGGTTGCAGCGTTGCTGGCTTCGATGCTGTCGCTGGGAAGATTATTCTCGGCAGACTATCTGGATGGCACGCTGGAGCAGATGATGTTGGCGCCACAATCTTTGTCCATGCTGGTACTGGGCAAGATGACGGCGCACTGGATGGTGTCCGGACTGCCGTTGGTGCTGATGGCTCCAGTGTTGGGTTTGCAGTTTGATATGTCAGCGAAAGCACTCGGGGTGTTAATCCTTGGCCTGATGTTGGGAACGCCGATACTCAGTATGATCGGTGCGATTGGCGCGGCATTGACACTGGGATTGCGCGGCGGCGGAGTGCTGTTGTCGTTGCTGGTGTTACCGTTGTGTATTCCGGTGCTGATTTTTGGCGCCGGTGCGGTCGAAGCTATATCAAGCGGGCTCAGCATAATGTCCCATTTGTCGTTATTGGGTGCTTTATTGGTGTTGGCTCTGGTGTTTACCCCGTGGGTGACCGCGCAGGCGTTGCGTATTTCGATGGAGTAATAATTTGGCAATCAACTGGTTCAAATATTCAGCACCTACCACCTTTTACGGCCTGGCCGGAAAGATGATCCCGTGGTTCGCAATTTCTGCTGCGATCTTGTTTGCAATTGGCTTGTATATCGGATTTTTCGTCGCGCCCACGGATGCCCAGCAAGGCGAATTTTATCGCATCATGTTCATCCATGTCCCGGCTTCGATTCTGTCCATGTTTCTTTATCTGATCATGGCAGCCTACGCGGCATTAGGATTGATTTTCAACACTCGCTTGTCCGCCATGATGGCTACCGCGATCGCGCCAACCGGCGCGCTGTTCGCCTTTATTTCATTATGGACCGGTGCGCTATGGGGCAAGCCGATGTGGGGCGCGTGGTGGCTGTGGGATGCACGTTTGACTTCCGAGCTCATCCTGCTGTTTCTCTATTTTGGTTTCATCGCATTACACGCTTCGATTGACGACCCGAGACGCGCCGACCGTGCCGCCGCCCTGTTGGCCATTGTCGGCTCGGTCAATGTGCCGATCATTTATTTTTCGGTGAAGTGGTGGAACACGCTGCACCAAGGTTCAAGCATCAAGTTCAGCGGCACCACGATGC
>JBDTPU010000086.1:0-4137 GCA_039932535.1 Gallionella sp.
CGCCACCTACACCGGCCTGTTCACGCCGATCCGCGAGTTGTTCGCCGGTGTGCCGTCATCACGCGAACGTGGCTACGGACCGGGGCGCTTCTCGTTCAACGTCAAAGGCGGTCGCTGCGAATCCTGTCAGGGCGACGGTATGATCAAGGTGGAGATGCACTTTTTGCCGGATGTGTATGTACCGTGCGACGTGTGCCACAGCCAGCGCTACAACCGCGAGACGCTTGAGATTCAGTACAAGGGAAAAAATATTCACCAGATTCTGGGGATGACGGTGGAACACGCGCATGAATTTTTTGCGCCGGTGCCGATCATCGCGCGCAAACTGCAAACCCTGCTGGATGTCGGGCTGGGCTATATCACGCTGGGACAATCCGCCACCACGCTGTCTGGCGGCGAAGCGCAGCGCGTCAAGCTGTCGCTGGAATTATCCAAGCGCGACACCGGACGCACACTCTACATCCTCGACGAACCCACCACCGGCCTGCATTTTCACGACATCGCGCTGCTGCTCAAGGTGATCCACAAATTGCGCGACCAGGGCAACACTGTGGTGGTGATCGAACACAACCTCGATGTGATCAAAACTGCCGACTGGGTAATAGACCTCGGCCCGGAAGGCGGCGACGGCGGCGGACGCATCATCGCCGAAGGTTCGCCGCAGGATCTCGCGAAAAATAAAGACAGCGTTACGGGGAAGTATTTAAAGTCGGCACTGGAGAAGTAATTCATGCGCCGGATTGATAGTGTCGGCGTAGCCCGTAGGTCGGTTAGCGTAGCGTAGCGTAACCCGACCTACGGAAATTTCTTACTTTAAGTTGGTGCCAGGAATCAGGCAGAGAAGGAAGAGCCGCAGCCGCAGGTGGAAGTGGCATTCGGATTTTTGATCACGAACTGCGAGCCTTCGAGATTTTCCTGATAGTCGATTTCCGCGCCGACCAGATACTGGAAGCTCATCGGATCAATCAGTAATTGCACGCCGTTTTTGTTCAGCACGGTGTCGTCTTCGTTGGTCACTTCATCAAAAGTAAATCCGTATTGAAAACCGGAACAGCCACCGCCGCTGACAAACACGCGCAGCTTGAGGTCGGCGTTGCCTTCTTCTTCGATCAATTGTTTTACCTTGTTAGCTGCGTTGTCGGTAAACAACAGCGGGTCTTGTATTCCAGTTACGGCTACTTCAGTCATTGCATTCATCATTGTGCCCCTTGAAAATTATTCACCATTGCTGGTTTTAAACGCGACTACTTTGTCTTCTGTTGCAGTGCTGTTATGCAGCAGGCGTCCTTCAACGATGGCGCCCAACTGGATTTCCATCGTAGTGTAATGCACATCACCAGTGACCTTGGCTTTGCTTTGTAGTTCCATATATTCGCTGGCAGATACTGATCCGCTGATGGAACCGTTAATGACTAAATGGGTGACATGAACCTCACCATTCACTTGCGCGTGCTCGCTCAACACCAGCGTGCTCGGCTTGCCTTCCGTGGCAATGACATTGCCATTGACCTGGCCATCAATGCGCATCCCGCCGCTGAAATTCAAATTTCCTTCGATGCTGGTTCCCGCCCCGATCAATGAATCAATCTGAGTTTGGGGTTTACTGAGTTTCTTGTTGAACATTGTTCACTCCTTTTAGGCTTATGAGAGACTCACGCTTTGCCGCACTTTCGGCTCGCTCGCATTTTGTTCGAAGATGCGCACTTGCACGTTTACCAATTGCGCATCGGGCGGCAACTGAATATTTTGTTCAATACGCCGATAATACCTGAAGCTGAGTTTGAACGGGGCTTCTCCTGTCTGATCTTGCGGAAATACATGGGTCGTATTTTGACCATTTTCCAGCACTGTCGCAACCAGCTGATACCTGCCGCTGAATGTTTTGGCTCGCTGACCGCTTTGTACCAGCAGCATGCGCAGATGGTATTCGCCGGGCATGGTATCCCGCTCCAGGGTTAAACGATGCACGCCCAGCTCGCCTTCTTTGCCGCCCGTTGCGGTCAGATTCTGGAAAAATACCAAATCTTCCTGCAGGTGAACATTTTCATCAGCCATGTTCTTGAGTTGCTCTGCCGTTGCCTGATTGCTGGCCTGCTCGATTTGAATTTCCCGCTCATATTGTGCAAGCTTGTCGCTGAATTGCGCATTTTCATTCGCCAGTTTAGCAACCTGGTCGTGCAGCTTGGTCAATTCCTGTTCCGCTTTGCCGCGATGAAAACCGGCCAACTCCAAACCACTGTCATAGGCCCACCAGGCCAAGGCCATCGCCGCCAATACGAAAGGCAACAGCATGCCCCAGCGCAAATACCACGCGAGGTGCGGCCGCACTGACATCTGCTGTGCGGAAATACTGAATCTGCGTTCAACCCTGCGTTCGACTCCGCGCCACATATCAGGGTAACAAAGGAACGTTATTCAAGGCAGTGGCTTCCGGTAGTCCAAACATAAGATTCATGTTCTGCACCGCTTGACCCGCTGCGCCTTTGACCAGATTATCAATCACCGACAATACCACCACCGTATTTCCCCCTTGAGGCCTATGAACTGCAATTCTACAGTGATTCGCGCCGCGTACCGAACGTGTCTCGGGAAGACTGCCCGCGGGCATCACATCCACGAAAGGCTCGTTGGCATAACGCTGCTCGAACAGCGCCTGCAAATCAACCTCGGGCCGGTGCCGGGATAAAAGTTTTTCATCGGTCAGCCTGCCATACAGCGTGGCATGAATGCCGCGCAGCATCGGTGTGAGATGCGGCACGAAGGTCAAACTGATTTCCTTATTGGCCGCTTGCGCCAAGCCCTGTGTTATTTCCGGCAAATGACGATGACCTGCCACCCCGTAGGCTTTGAAATTATCGGCAGCTTCCGAAAATAAATTCCCCATTTCCGTCTTACGTCCCGCACCAGACACGCCCGATTTGGCATCGGCGATCAAGCTGTCCGGCTCAATCACGCCGGCCTCCAGTAACGGAATAAAGCCCAACTGCACTGCGGTGGGGTAACAGCCGGGATTCGCAATCAACCTTGCCGATTTTATTTTGGCGCGATTCATTTCCGGCAAACCATACACCGCTTCCGCAACCAGGTCAGGGCAAGCGTGAGGCATGCCATACCATTTTTCCCATGAGGCAATATCCTGCAAACGAAAGTCTGCTGCGAGATCAATCACCTTGACACCCGCATCCAGCAACGCACGCACTTGCTGCATGGCGATACCGTTCGGTGTGGCGAAGAATACCAGATCGCATTTCTCGAGCTGCGCCTGATCGGGATGCGTGAACGGCAAATCCACATAGCCACGCAGGCTGGGAAACATCTGGCTGACCGGCGTACCAGCATCGGCACGCGAAGTAATCACTTGCAAAGCGACCTGCGGATGTGCCGCCAGCAGCCGCAGCAGCTCCACGCCGGTATAACCCGTTCCGCCAACAATACCCACTTTGATCATCGCCATTTTCATCTTTCTATTCTACAACAAAATGAAAAAGCCGCCCAAAGGCGGCTTTGCAATACAACACCCAAACCTCTAACGCTTGGAGAATTGTTTACGGCGGCGCGCCTTGCGCAGACCGACTTTTTTGCGTTCCACTTCACGCGCATCGCGAGTCACTAAACCAGCTTGTTTCAACACCGCCTTGAACGTAGCATCATAATCAATCAACGCACGGGTGATGCCATGACGCACCGCACCGGCCTGGCCGGATTCACCGCCGCCGGTGACGTTCACCATGATGTCGAACTTGCCCAGCGTTTCGGTCAGTGTCAGCGGTTGGCGCACGACCATGCGTCCGGTTTCGCGGGAAAAGAACACATCCACCGGCTTGTCGTTCACCACGATGTCGCCCTTGCCTGCCTTCATGAACACACGCGCCACCGCACTTTTGCGGCGGCCGGTTCCGTAGTTATAAGTTACGCTCATCGCTTATGCTTTCAACAAATTAACAGATTTTGGTTGCTGCGCTTCATGCGGATGTGCAGCACCGGCATACACTTTCATCTTGCGCAGCATCGCATAGCCCAGCGGGCCTTTGGGCAACATACCCTTGACAGCTTTTTCCAGCACACGGCCGGGATGACGCGCCTGCATCTTGGCAAAGTTGGTGGTGTACAGACCGCCCGGATAAGTCGTGTGGCGAT
>JBDTPU010000087.1:0-6157 GCA_039932535.1 Gallionella sp.
CCCGCAGCGGATGAGATCGCGCAGTGCCTGCCGTATTTGCAACGCCAGATCGAACACCTGCAACCCAAATTGATCGTGGCTTTGGGCAAAGTTGCTTCAAATGCATTGTTGGGCAAGGAGGCCACGCTCTCCAGCTTGCGCGGTGTGCTGCATGACTATCACGGCATACCGTTGGTTGTTACTTACCATCCGGCCTATTTGCTGCGCAGTCCGACCGAAAAGGCCAAGGCTTGGCAGGATTTATGTTTTGCGGTGAAGGTTATGGCAGATAAAGCTGAAGATAAAAATTTGTAACTTACATTTGTCCATAGTCCTGGTCATGTCCGTGACGCCTGTATAGCTCGGCCATAATGCCGGACAGTAACAGGCCGAATACCAGAATGATGAAGTAGATGCTGAAATCCAGTTTTTCCATCATGGCATACAGCCCCAGCATGGCGAAAATGCTCAGATTTTCGTTAAAATTCTGTACTGCGATAGAATTGCCCGCACCCATCAGCAAGTGTCCGCGGTGTTGCAGCAGGGCGTTCATCGGCACCACAAAATAGCCGCCCATCGCGCCAATCACAATCAACAGAATAGTGGCCAGCATGCTGTTGGTGATGGGAATCATCACCAGTACTACCAAGCCCATTGCAATGCCCACGGGTAACACTTTTACCGACTGGTGCAGCTTGACAAATTTCGCCGCGAGCACTGCGCCGATGGCGATCCCGACCGCCACCCAGGCGGTTAATGCCGCCGCGCTGGCCATGTCATAATGGAGTGCGATTTCCGCCCAGCTGAGTACCAGTAGACGCAACGTGGCGCCGGTTCCCCAGAATAAAGTGGTGACAGCGAGCGAGACTTGACCCAGCGGATCTTTCCACAGCAATTTGAAGGAATGCCAAAAATCCCGCGCAAGGAAAAATGGATTGCGGCTGAGCGGCTTGTGGTCGATTGCCACGCGCGGGATATAGAGATTGAACCAGGCTGCAACGATGTAAATTCCGACGATGATGGCAATCGCCAATTCCGGCGGCGTGTCAATGCCAGTGTCGATGAAGGGCACATCCCACCAATGCAGCATCGGTTCGGCAATGGTCGGGCTGATGAAGATGCCACCGATGATGGCTCCCAACACAATGGCCAGCACGGTCAGGCCTTCCATCCAGCTATTGGCCAGCACCAATTTTGCTGCCGGCAAATATTCGGTGAGTATGCCATATTTGGCCGGCGAATAAGTCGCCGCACCCAGACCGACCAGGGCGTAAGCGAGTAAGGGATTGACCCCGAACAGCATGGCGATGCATCCGAGAATTTTGATGTTATTGCTGATGAACATCACGCGCCCCTTGGGCAGCGAATCGGCGAATGCGCCCACGAAAGGAGCCAGCACGATGTAGGAAAAGATGAACGCTTCCTGCAAAACCGGCGTGTGCCAATCCGGCGCATGTAAATATTGCAGCAATGCGATCGCGGCAAATAACAGCGCGTTGTCGGCGAGCGCGGAAAAAAACTGCGCCGCGAGGATGATGTAGAAACCGGGATTCATTCAGCCGAGATTGTTTTTATCAGGCCGGTTTTATAACACGAAAGGATTGCCCCTGCTATCATTCATTCCTGTCCCGATATTCCTGCGGTAATTTCTTTTCATGGCACGTCCTATACAAGCCCACATTGATTTGAGCGCGCTGGAGCATAATCTCCAGATTGTGCGCCGCACCACCTCTGCGCGCATCATGTCCGTCATCAAGGCCGATGGCTATGGTCACGGCCTGTTGCAGGTGGCTGAAGCGCTGGCTGCTACGGACGGATACGCGCTGCTCGATATTGCAGATGCGATGCGTTTGCGCGAGGCAGGTTTCCGCCAGCCTATTTTGCTGCTGGAAGGTTTTTTCAGCGCGGAAGAATTGCTCGTTATCGCAGAATATGATTTGACCAGTGTGATCCATAGCGCGTGGCAAGTGGCTTTGCTGGATGCCTATCCGGGGAAAAATACACTGGATGTCTGGCTCAAGGTCAACACCGGCATGAATCGGCTGGGTTTTGCACCGCCGCAAGTGG
Organism: Gallionella sp.; assembly: GCA_039932535.1. GTDB lineage: Bacteria > Pseudomonadota > Gammaproteobacteria > Burkholderiales > Gallionellaceae > Gallionella. Next base: position 2,047 of record JBDTPU010000087.1, read on the forward strand.
CGCAGATAATGGAGCAATTACGCCGCCACCGTGCAATACGCGAGATCACGCTGATGACACATTTCGCCAATGCCGACGAAGCTCGCGGAGTGGCTGAGCCGCTTGCCTTGTTTAACGATCTTGCTGCGCCTCATCGTGTCGCGCGCTCGCTGGCAAATTCCGCCGCGCTGCTGCGCTATCCGGCTACCCATGCCGACTGGGTGCGTCCGGGCATCATGTTATATGGCGCGTCACCATTTACTGAAATAAGCGCGCAGCAATTGGGGCTCAAGCCGGTGATGACCTTGAGCAGCCGCATCATCGCCACTCAGGAATTGCACGTAGGCGACCAAGTCGGTTATGGCGCAGTGTTCCGTGCCGAACATACAATAAGCATCGGCATCGTCGGCTGTGGTTATGCCGACGGCTATCCGCGCCATGCGCCAAATGGCACGCCGATATTGGTGGATGGACAGCGTACCACGACGCTTGGACGTATTTCGATGGACATGCTGTATGTGGACTTGAGTATGATGCCGGACGCCCAGGTCGGGAGCCATGTCGTGTTGTGGGGTGTGGGATTACCGATCGAAGAAGTCGCGCGTGCAGCTGGAACTGTCAGCTATGAATTGATGTGTGCGTTAAGCAAGCGAGTGCCGGTTATAGCCGACTAAAACTGTCCCTGCATTTCTATAGCGGTTGCTCGATTTTTCAGCAAAAAAAAGGCCGGACATTACATCCGGCCCACTCAATTGCTGAGTTATGTTTCCTGTTGCTTACTTAGCGTGGCAAGTCAAGCAAACCTGGCTGCCATTGTTGCCGCCTGGGAGACGCAGGAAGGTTGAGTTAGCGCTATGTGGGTCATGGCAAGTTGCGCATTCCACGTAAGGCTGTGCAGTGGCAACTAGTCCATCAGTACGTGTGTACAGAGGGAAGTCACTACCTTGATAACCTGCTGTACCTGTATCTACATACCACTTAGGTCCGCCGGCAGTGGAGAGGTAGTTAACTGAGCCAGTTCCTGAACCATTGTTATTGTTGGTGCTGGTAGTGGCATGGCTTACAGCGGTTGCGCCGAATCCACCTGTGGTATTGTCAGCTTGTGCAAAGTCTGGATCACGAGTTGCGCCCAAAGTTGCACCGGAGTTGATACCGCCGCCAGCGTATTGCATGCTGATCGGATGGTCGTTCCGCAAGTCGGTGCCCAGATAGATCATGTCGCCCATTGTGCCGTTATCGCTGGCAGTCAAATCGCTCAAATAGCTGGTGGCAGGAGTGGTGCCGTCCATCCAGGTACCAGCGCCGTCACCGACAAAGCCGGTGCTGTTGCTGCCTGGGCTGTTGATTACAGCGTCTCTGGCTTGGGTGCCGTCATGGCAGGAGAGGCAGGCGATAGATACTGAACCAATTGGTGCTTCATCAGCATCAAAGGTGATACGGTTCATGGCGCTGAAACGGGTATAAACGGAAGTGCTCGATTGAGTGCGGTTCCAGATCGGAGCAGCGACTGACTGGTCACCACCGTGTGGTGTATGGCAGAATATGCAGATTTCTGTAGTCCCGGAAAAAGTCATACCGCCTGATGTGTTGGTTGAGCCCAAATTGTGTGCGGTATCTACAACGCTGGCTGAAGCGAAGCTGCTTGCTGCCATCAGCGTCAGGCCACCTGCTAATTTGGCGATTGATGTGATTGAAGTTTTCATTATATGTAATCCTTTTAAAAGTTTAAGAAAAAATAGAGTGCTGTATTTCTTGTGACCTCTGCGCTATCCCTTAACTTGATAGTGCCCACGATTAAAAGCATATAATGTGCCAATGTATAACTTGTTATTTTTAATAAATAATTTTATTTCGTAAGAAGTAAATATCCCATAATCAGGAAAGATGAGGCGGGTGATTTCTTGATTATGGGAGCCAACTGTAAATTCACACCATCTAGTTTCCAGCAATTCTCACACATCTAATTGCCAACAGTTCAAGGGAAGCTCAAAGCCATAATTTCTAGCCAAGATATCAATATAATCATTGTGCTGGGCACTAAATTGCATGCTTGTACCAAGGTACAATACCGCTTATATATTTAATCTATATGATTCTCACATGCTCTGCTCTGCTTGATTTAATGATGGTGGGAACAGGGTGTACGGTGTTGAAAATTGGATGTTGTTAACTGTTAATTAATTAGAGGAGATTATTATGAAAAGCACTTTTTCGCGTATGGCAGCCATTGCATTGACCATGTGGCTGGGTCTTGCTGGAACAGCACAGGCTGCAGGTGTTGCAACAATGAGTGGTTGGGATGGCAGCGCCAGCACTGGCTATAGCGCAACTTTTGGGAATAATGGTGTGAGCAGCATGTTTGATGACACCTATAAGTTCAGCCTGCCTTCAGATTCAACCGGTAACGGCAAAGCAAATGTAATCAGCCTGGGTGGTAACGACGTACTGTTTACCGCGTTCACCCTGTATGAAAATTCCATTGGGCTTATTAGCGGTGGCACAGGGGGTACAACCTCATCCCTGAGTTTTACAGGCGGAGCGGTTCCTGGTAGTTATGTTTTGAATGTGGCGGGTAAAAAAATAAATGCTAGCTTGGCTGGTTCCTATGCCGGGAACATTGTGACTACTCCATGCGTGGTCAGCCCGGTTCCAGAACCAAAAACTTATGGCATGATGCTGTTAGGACTTGGCCTGATAGGTTTTTCGGCTCGTCGCAAAATAATGAATAATGCTTAAGCTGTTTGTATGCACCCCGCCCTTGGGCGGGGTTTTTTGTTTGCAGCTAGCTGATAGCATTCGTCTGATAGGTTGTTACCGGGTGATCCTGCTGCCCTGCGCAATCACTGGATATTCAAGCCGTAAAAGCAAATTTATTGATGCCTATTTGGGAAAACATAATTAAGGTAATACTGAAATTTAATCTGATTCTGTTAATTTATCTTGACGAGATTAACTAAATCAGCGTAAAAGACACTTTGGTATTTGATTCAAAGTTTTTGCAGTACTGGTTTTCCATGTGCAATCTTCGATTCAAATAGTTTTGCGGGGACTTTCCCCGTTTTTTAGTAGGAGATATACATGGCAACAGGTACAGTTAAATGGTTTAACGACTCAAAGGGTTTTGGTTTCGTGACTCCTGATGATGGTAGCGAAGACTTATTCGCGCACTTTTCCGCGATCAACATGAGCGGCTTCAAATCACTCAAAGAAGGCCAGAAAGTCACCTTTGAAGTGACCCAGGGTCCTAAGGGCAAGCAAGCATCCAATATTCAGGCACCTTAAATCGGTTCTTGAATTGGTAAAAGGCCCGGCCTAAAGCGCCGGGTTTTTTGTTGGGGGCGTCTAATTACTTCGTGAGTGTGATTGGTGGGCGGTACTGGGTTCGAACCAGTGACCCCTGCCGTGTGAAGGCAGTGCTCTACCGCTGAGCTAACCGCCCGCTAATCCCTATTAAAGGGCGCGAATTAGAGCACAGCGCAATTCACCCGGTCAACGAGGCAGTACAACTTTGTGCACGCGCCAGGCAAAGTCCGTAAAATGCGCACTCCTTCCTGCCATCCTGTTTAATCCATGACCATACGTACCCGTTTTGCCCCCAGTCCCACCGGCTATTTGCACATCGGCGGCGCACGCACTGCATTATTCTCCTGGGCGTACGCGCGCAAGCAGGGCGGCACTTTCATTTTGCGTATCGAAGATACCGATCTGGAACGTTCCTCTCAGGAATCGGTGCAGGCGATACTGGATGGGATGGCCTGGCTGAATCTGGATTATGACGAGGGCCCGTTCTACCAGATGCAGCGCATGGATCGTTACAAGCAGGTGTTACAGCAAATGCTGGATGAAGGTACAGCTTACTACTGCTACACCTCGCCTACGGAACTGGATGCGATGCGCGAGGCGCAGCGCACGCGCGGCGAGAAGCCGCGTTATGACGGCCAGTGGCGGCCGGAGCAGGGCAAGGTTTTACCCGTGCCACCGCCCGGTATCAAGCCGGTAGTGCGCTTCAAGAATCCGATGCATGGCGTGGCCGCATGGGACGACATGGTCAAGGGCAAGATCGTGTTCGAGAACAGTGAGCTGGATGATCTGATTATTGCGCGCGCCGACGGCACGCCGACTTACAATTTCT
>JBDTPU010000088.1:0-1670 GCA_039932535.1 Gallionella sp.
GCGATTGTGCAACAAGGCACTACGCAAAATCAGCGCGTCCTCACCGGCACATTGGCGACATTGCCCATCATTGTGCAGCGTGAAAATTTGCATGCCCCGACTTTGATCATCGTGGGCGGTGTAGTCACGCTCAGGGAAAAACTCGCCTGGTTTGATCCGGGCAAAGCGCATATATAGCTGGAGACTCAAATGGATAATGACAATACTGTAAGCGATACCGGACGGCGGGATTTTTTAATCAAGGTGACTAGCGTGGTAGGCGGTGCGGGCGTTGCTGCGGCGTGCCTGCCCTTCATTGACAGCATGAATCCAGGTTCGGATGTGCTGGCCAAGGCGACCACCGAATTCAATTTATCCGGGATGAATCCCGGCGATATGCGCACCGTATCGTGGCAGGGCAAGCCGGTATTTATTCTGCGCCGTACCCCGGAACAGATCAGCAGGATGGAAGCTTCCAATGGCGGATTGGATCCAGAGCCGGATCAGAAGCGCGTCAAGCAACCGGAGTGGCTGGTCGTGGTGGGCGTCTGCACTCACATGGGCTGTGTGCCGAACAAGGAAGGCCCGGGCTGGATATGTCATTGCCATGGCAGCCAGTATGACGATAGTGGGCGTGTGTTGCGTGGCCCCGCACCGAAAAATCTGGAAGTGCCCCCATACCGGTTTATTGCTGCGGACAAAATTGTAATTGGTGTAGCGTAGCAGAGAGGAGAAGATCATGAGCAGCCTAGTTAAATGGATAGACCAGCGTTTTCCGCTCACCAGTTTTATTAACAAAGAACTGACCGGTTATCCGACACCGCGCAATCTCAGTTACTGGTGGAATTTCGGATTTCTGGCCGGCTTCGTGCTGGTGCTGCAAATTATCACCGGTATTTTTCTGGCCATGCATTACAAGGCGGATGTGGCGCTGTCGTTTGATTCCATCCAGCACATTATGCGCGATGTGAATTACGGCTGGCTGCTGCGTTATATGCATGCCACCGGTGCATCGGCGTTTTTCCTGGTGATCTATATCCATATGGCGCGCACGTTTTATTACGGATCGTATCGTGCCCCGCGCGAGTTGATGTGGTGGACGGGACAGGGACTGCTGCTGTTGCTGATGGCAACCGCCTTCATGGGCTATCTGCTGCCGTGGGGACAAATGTCGTATTGGGGCGCGACGGTAATCACCAATCTGTTCCGTGCCACACCTTTCATCGGCGAACATGTCGTCATCTGGCTGCGCGGCGATTACACCGTGGGCGACGCGACGCTGACGCGTTTCTTCGCGCTGCATTATCTGTTCCCGTTCCTGATCATTGGTGCGGTGGTGGTGCATCTGGTCGCGTTGCATACCGTCAAGAGCAGTAACCCAAGCGGCATTGACCTGGCGGCCAAGGACAACATTCCTTTTCATCCCTATTTCACTATCAAGGATTTATTCGGGCTGGGCATATTTTTGATTGTATATAGTGTCTTTGTTTTCTTTTTGCCGGATAGCCTGATTGAGCCTGCCAACAATATTCCGGCCAATCCCATGCAAACGCCGACACACATTGTTCCGGAATGGTATTTTTTGCCTTTCTATGCGATTTTACGCTCGGTACCGAACATGGTAGGCGGTGTGGTGGCGATGGGTTTGTCGGTGATGATGTTTGCGTTCCTGCCCTTTCTGGATCGTTCCC
>JBDTPU010000089.1:0-2895 GCA_039932535.1 Gallionella sp.
GAGCGACAAGTTGGGCAGGGGTGGTGTGGCGCAACTTGGACATATAACGCCGATAAAATTCTTCCTGGGTGATGCCCCATTTCATCACAAACATCCGTCCCCCCATATTGTGGCGAATGCGTCCGGTACTCTTGCAGGAGAAGTGATAGAAGCGACTGGCGCCGACGATGCGAAAATGGCGGCAACCCGCCACCCAGAATTTCATCAGCAGATCATCATCGCTGCTCATGCCCGGACTGTATTCCAGGCTATATCCTCCTACCATCAGCCACCATTTGCGATGAAACAAGGTTGGCTGAGAAGAGCCGCCTTCCACATCATCACGCACTTCGGAAAAACACTCGCGCAGCAAGCGGGGCTCATCATAATTCTGCGGAGTGGTACCAAAATCCTGCTTGAGGATGTAGGGATTCTTGCCATTATCCGCCTGGATCAGCGTGGAGAAGAACAAAGCCAAATCGGTATTGGTTGATGCGATAGCCTGTGCGAAAGCGCTATCCCAGCCCGGACAAGCTACCATGTCGTCATTCATGTACAACACCCATTCACGGCTGGTTTGTGCAGCCAGATGATTGACCGCCAGACAAACGCCGATATTTTTTTCCGTATGGCTGTATTGCAGCCCTTGTGCTTTAACCCAAGCCAGCGTGCCATCCGAGCCATCATTAACATGAATGATGATCTCGTGATCATATTGCGAGTACTTGCGTAAACTGTCTACGCACAACTTCAAGAATTCCAGATTGTTCCAGGTTGGAATGATGACGCTAAACATGGTGCTTCCTAGGTGATGGTTTTATTGGTTGCTATGGCCAGTAGCACGGCTAGCGTGAGGCTGTAAAATGCCGCGACCATTTTTAAATTAAAGGTTTCAACCGACAGTCCAAAGACAAGGAAACCTAACACTAAACATCCTCCCATCATGGCAGCGGTTCTCTTCGTGTCTGAGTTGGATTTCAAGGTTCGTAGGAAAATGATTAATGGTACGAAGTAGACTGCCAGGATGGAGAGCAGGCCGACTATTCCCAGTTTGGCCATATTTGCGAGTATTTCATTGTGCACCTCGCCTCTTCCAAAATCGGCAGCCGTACTGGTGATAAAGCCGGATTGGGTCAAAGTAGACATCATTGAAGCATAACCATCCAAGCCTACGCCGAATATCGGATTTTTCCGGAACAAATATAGCGCGACCTTCCAAAGCTGTAAACGTATGCCAATCGATGTGTCTAAATTTCCATGCCAAGCGGCTACTATATCCGAGTAAACCTCATCTACCCTTTGATGAACGATGTTGACCAAGAAATAACTGGTTATCCCGAGCAAGAGAGGCGGCACCATTGTCATTAGCAAGCGAAGAAGCCCGCGTTCTTTGTTTTGAATAATGAGCCATGTTAACAATACGACCGGTATGGCTATCCATCCCCCCCGGCTTTCTGATTGAACGGAAACAAACAGCCCTGCCAACAGCCCCAACGATTTCAAGATAACAATATAGAGAGGGTCGCGGCCAGTCCAGTTTGTAGAAAACAAAGATAGTAAACCCATTATCAATGCCAGATCGCCAAAATGGATAGGGTTTACAAATGTATTGCCGGCTCGTGGAAAAAATGGCTGGTGATCGGCCACAATGAAAACTACAAGCAATGCTGAAATTGCACCTGAGGGTAAGCCATATTGCAACATGGTGAGGGTGCTTATTTTTATCTGGCGTAAGGCAAGGTAAATGGGAACGGCTAGTAAAAATCGCGACGGCCCGTCATAAGACCTTGCGGTAAATTCACCATGGTAGGACTGGCTTAAAAAAACTGCAAAAATCGGCGATGCCATGGCAAGAGCGAATGCCAGGGTATAAGCATCCCATTGATCTTTGTGCAAAGATTTCGGTGCATGATACAGGCAGAACACAGACAGGATGAGTAGCAGGAAAAACAAAGCATTCATGCCGCCTTGTACCGTCAATAGCAATACCGGATAGCACAACAAAATGAGCATGATAATGCGATTTGTGGCCAAACTATTTTTTACGGTCATAGGATGAGTGTTGAGGGTGTCGCAGCAGAATGGGATACCTATCTCGCATACACGGCAGCATTGGAAAATTGGATGCGGTGCAATTGTGCATACACGCCACCGCGTGCCAGCAATTCAGGATGTGTGCCGGTCTCCACTATCTCGCCCTTTTGCAGCACGACAATCCGGTCTGCCTTTTCGATAGTGGACAATCGATGTGCAATAACCAGTGAGGTTCGTCCTTGCATCAGGGTTTCGAGTGCGGCCTGGACATGGCGTTCTGATTCGCTGTCCAGCGCGGAAGTGGCTTCATCCAGAATAAGTATCGGCGCGTTTTTCAAAATGGCGCGTGCAATGGCAATACGTTGGCGCTGGCCGCCGGAAAGTTTTACGCCGCGTTCGCCGACCAGTGTATTTAATCCCTCAGGCATCTCGCCTATAAATTCCATCGCATGCGCAGCGTGGGCGGCGGCGATGATTTCCGCTTCGGGCACTTCGCGCATCTGGCCGTAGGCGATATTTGCGGCAATCGTGTCGTTGAACAATACAACCTCCTGGCTTACCAGCGCAATATTCGCGCGCAAGCTGGCCAGTGTAAGATCGGCTAAATTCTGTCCATCCAGCGTGATGCACCCGCTGCTTGGAAGATAGAAACGGGGAACCAGATTGGCCAGGGTACTCTTGCCGCTGCCCGATGCGCCCACCAATGCGACGGCTTGCCCCGCCGGGATTTCCAGATTGATGTCGCGCAAAGCAAACCGGTCATCCTGCTGGTAGGACAGGCTTACGTGCTCGAATCCTATCCGTCCTTTAGCGCGGCCTATAGTCACATTCCCGGTATTAATTTCACCGGGTGTATCGAGCAATTCAAATACACTTTCCGAT
>JBDTPU010000090.1:0-10456 GCA_039932535.1 Gallionella sp.
GACATTTTCTCCGGTAGCGTGGCTTGCTCATGATTGCTTTTCAAACGCTCGAGCGCTGCGATCATTTTTTCGCGTCCGGCCAGATGCGCGCCGCCCGCATCGGCGCGGAATTCACGCCGGCGCGAAAACCACATCACAATGATGCTGGCTAATATTCCCAACACCAGTTGCGCCGCTATTTCCGCCACGAATGCGCCGATGCCCGGACCGTTGCGGCCATCATTTTTGAGCAGCACGCGATCTACAAAAAAGCCAAACAGCTTGGCAAAAAATATCACGAAAGTATTCACTACGCCCTGAATCAGCGCCAAGGTCACCATATCACCATTGGCGACGTGGCTGATCTCATGTCCCAGCACCGCTTCCGCTTCATCCTTATTCATGTTGCGCAACAGACCTGTGCTCACCGCGACCAGCGCGTTGTTACGATTCCATCCGGTGGCAAAAGCATTCACGTCCGGCGCGTCGTAAATCGCCACTTCCGGCATGCCGATACCGGCGCTTTGCGCGTGACGGCGCACGGTTTCAAGCAGCCAGCGTTCTGTTGGGTCGCTGGGGTTTTCGATCACCTGCGCACCGACCATGCGCTTGGCCGACCACTTGGACATCATCAGTGAAACCAGCGAACCGGCAAAGCCGATCACCGCGGACAATACCAGCAGCGCGGTGAAATTGATGCCGCCGGTTTCGTTCAGCCAGCGATCTACGCCGAGCAAACGCAGCGTGATGTTGATCACGAACACCACGGCCAGATTGGTCACAATAAACAGGAAAATCCGCTTCATAAACTTGTTGCCTCCATTATTAAAATCATGCTGCGCAGTCTTACAGTCGCTTTGCATCAACAGATGTTGGGTGTACGTCGCCAGATTTCAAGACTGATTTTCAAGCGTTGCTGCGATGAGGTAAACTTGCCTGCTTCGATGATCAAATGGAGATGAAGTTGCAAGAACTGCTCAATCACCCTGCCATACAAGCCGGCCTGGCTCCCTTTCTGGTCGCGCTGATTACTGCTGAATTATTTCAGCGTCTCAAATTAAGCGGCCTGGCCATCATCGGCGGATTTGCCATCACTGTTTTCCTCGCCAGCAATTTCACTATCGAGCCGCTCACCGCGGTGCGAAAAATTGTTCTGCTCGGCTTGGTCAGCGCATTTCTCGCGCTGTTGCTCACCTTAGTACACTCACGCTGGCTGAGCTGGCTCCTTCCCATAGTCGCAGGCGCGGCCGCAGTGTGGACAGTGCAGCGTGTGCTCCAGCAACAGGCTCCGCAGGCAGCCTTGCTGTGGGGCGCAGGATGTGCGGCGTATGTCGCGCTTCTGGTATGGGGGATGGACAAATTATCCGAGTCACCGCTACGCGCGGCCAGCGCAGGCACTGCGCTGGGCATCGGCACCGGCGGTGCGGCACTGATCGGCGCCTCCGCCTTGCTCGGTCAATTCGGACTGGCGCTGGGGTGTGCCGCCGCTGCGCACTTGTTGATTCAGATGATCAGCAACCGGCCGCTCCCGACCGGACGTACTTTTACTTTACCGCTGGGGATGATTGCCGGACTGACCGGCTGCGTAGCTGTGCTGAGCGCACAACTGCCGTGGTACGCGCTGCCCATTCTTGCCGGTATTCCGCTGGTCGCCGGGCTGGTGCCGCTGCCCAACCAGTCCGTGCGGATACAAGGCTTGCTGCTTACCCTACTGACATTCGCCTTTACGGGTGGCGCGATTTATGTGACGTGGCGCGTAGCGGGCGACGTGCCATTTTAATTCCTGGGGCGACAAGTCAGATCACGTTACAACCCTGACACATAGCTCGCTACATCTTCCATTTCCTCTTCACTCATGAAGCTGGACATCATTTCCATCATGCCGCTTGCTTCGTTGGTACGTGCATGGTCTTTGAAATCTCTGAGCTGTTTTTTCAGATACTCTTTATGCTGACCGCCTATTACCGGCGTACTTGGATTATTGGGCGTCAAGCCTTTGCCGTTTACCCCATGGCAGGATACGCAGCCATTGGAACGCATATACAGGGTCTGGCCGTTTTTATTGACCGCAGTTCGGGCACCTTTCATTTGTTTCTGGCTGGCGAAATAAGCTGAAATGTCGAGCACCTCCTGATTATCAACCAGGGTCATTGCTATCGCGGTCATCACCGGATCTTGACGTGAGCCATCCTTGTAATTGTTGATTTGCTTCTGGATATAAGCGGCATATTGCCCGGCAAGTTTAGGGGAATGAGATGAGGTAGTGCTGTTTCCGTCCAGCCCATGACAGGTTTGACAATACGTGGATTTAAACTTGCCGACGCCCGGGTCACCAGCACCGATGCGCTGCCAGATCTGATCCGGATTTTCGTCGGCAAATGCAGCGGCGGCAAAGAGCAACGCGATGGCGCCAAGGGTGAAATTAATTTGAGTGTATGACATGCGCTCTACTCCAATATCATTTACATTAAAATATACTGCGGATTTCAAGAGCGGGTGCAAACATGTTACAGGCTCTTGGGAGCAAGTATGCCAGCATGGCATTCGTGTAGCAATCCACCTGCACATTTTCGCTTACACGAAAAGGACTGATGAATTATTATGCAAAAGAATTATCATGCGCATATCATCGGTTCACAGGAGATCCAACTCATGAAAGCACCCGTTCGCATCACCATCACCGGCGCCGCCGGGCAAATCGGTTACGCTGTGCTGTTCCGTATTGCCAATGGCGATATGCTCGGGCGCGAGCAGCCGGTTGTCCTGCAATTGCTGGACGTAGCGCAGGCACAGCCTGTATTGCGCGGTGTGATGATGGAGCTGGAAGATTGCGCTTTCCCACTGCTGCAACAAGTCCTCATTACCGATGATCCCAAGGCCGCGTTCCGGGATACTGAAGTTGCGATACTGATCGGCGCACGTCCGCGCGGCAAGGGCATGGAGCGCAAGGATTTACTTGAAGCCAACGGCGCGATTTTTTCCGAACAAGGCAAGCTGCTCAATGAATATGCCGCGCGTCACGTCAAGGTGTTGGTGGTGGGCAATCCGGCCAACACCAACGCGTTGATCGCGATGAAGAATGCCCCCGGTCTCGACCCGCGCAATTTCAGTGCGATGATGCGCCTTGACCACAACCGCGCCATTGCGCAAGTCTCGCTCAAATTATTCCAACCGGTTCGCGATATCCTGAAAATGGTCGTCTGGGGCAACCACTCCGGCACGCAATATCCCGATCTCGACCACGCCGAAATTCGCGGCCTGCTGGTGCGCGACATCCTGCCGGATCAGGATTGGGTAGAACGCGAATTTATACCCACCGTGCAAAAGCGTGGCACGGCGGTTATCGAAGCACGCGGTTTATCCAGTGCCGCCAGTGCCGCGAACGCAGCGATCTTACACATGCACGACTGGATGCTCAGCTCACACCACAACGACTGGGTGACCATGAGCGTGGCGTCCGATGGCAGCTATGGCATTCCGGAAGGCGTGATTTATGGTTTCCCGGTCAATTGCAGACACGGTCATTACAAGATTGTGCAGGGACTGTCCATTAGCGCGACGGGACGCAAACATATGGAAGAAAGTTATCGCGAGCTGACCGGGGAACGCGAGCACGTAAAGCATCTGCTTGGCTAATAATAAACCGGGCACACCGCCCATTCTAAAAAGGAGAAGTTCATGAGCAGCATCTGGCGTAGCATCCTGCTTTTTATCGGCATCGTGGTGTTCCTCTTTCTACTGGGCATCGTTTTTTTTCCAGGACATTAAGCCGATCCGGGCGCCCGGATAATCGCGCAAATCTTCCACTCGCTCTCTCAAGCGGATGTTTGGTTAAGCGGCCGCCACCAACTCGTGGAGAAATTGCAGCACCGCCAGCTCGTCGCGCCGCAGCGCGGCCTGGGACAATTTGCGTGGTGCGTTGCGCATGTCGGTCGAAAGATGCGGAACCGTGAGGCCGAGATGATAGGCATTCAGCAGCACCGGATGCACATAATATTTGCGGCACACCGTGCGGGTATTGCCGAGCCGCTCTGCCACCGCGTCGAGTGCCCGCACGATGTTGCGGTCTGCCTCGCTGCGGCTGGTTGCAGGCCCTATCGCCCGCAACTGTTCGGCGGCCACCATGGTGCCGCCCCAGGTGCGAAAATCTTTTGCCGTAATATCGCGGCCGCTGATTTCGCGCAGATAGCCATTCACATCGTCCGATAAAATCGGTCGGCGCTTGCCGGACGCATCGAGGTATTGAAATATTTCCTGCCCGGGCAAATGCTGGCAGCGCTGCACGATGCGCGCCAGCCGCGGGTCGTTGATTGCTACCGAATGCTCAACTCCGCTCTTGCCGCGAAAGCTGAAACGCAACATCGTCCCCTGAACCTGCACATGCTTTCTGCGCAATGTCGTCAGTCCATAAGAATGATTCACGCGCGCGTATTCGTCGTTGCCCACGCGGATCAGCGTGCGATCCAGCAGCCGCACCACCGTGGCGAGCATTTGCCGCCGCGTCAGCTCGCCTGCATGCATATCGCGCGCCACGCGCTCGCGCAGCGCAGGCAATATCTCGCTGAATTCGAGCATGCGGCGAAACTTTGACTGGTCGCGCGCTTCGCGGTAGGAATCATGATAGCGATACTGCTTGCGGCCGCGCGCATCGCGCGCCGTCACCTGAATGTGGCCACCGGGATCGGGACAAATCCACACATCGCTCCACGCCGGTGGAATCACCAGTGCGTTGAGCCGCTTGCGCGTGGCCGGGTCGGCAATGCGCGCGCCGTCCACATCGTAATAGCTCCAGCCCTTGCCGGAACGGCGGCGACTGATGCCGGCACAGCCATCCGTGACATAGCGCAACCCGGCGCGCGTCGCGGCTTTACGATACTCGCGGTGCTTTGGTGAACTCACACTCCCCTCCCTGTTCTTTCAAGTGACATGGCGCATTCAGCGAAACTTGCCGTTCATGGCCGCTTTTCTTTATTCAGCTCGGCACACGGATCGGGACGATCAACCCGCGGGGTGAACCAGATCACGTCAAAGGGAGCCTCACCTGTCGCGCTCTCCGTTTCGTAAGCATTAGGGTCAATCTTGCGCGGATGCACTTCGACAAAGCCGATCGAAAAAATACGCGCCAACGGAGCGCGAGCCGCAAAGTAAAGCGGCAGGCCGATATCGCGGCGGGCATGACTACTACCGACAATGCCCACGATGCCACGACCAATGCTCGCCATCGCGCTATCGGCCATCAACGCATCGCGCAGCCGCTGGCTGCGCGACAAGCCCGCGCGTAATTCGTCCTTGAGTTGGCCGCAGTGCGCGCCGCCCATGTTCCTGACCAGATATTTCTCACGGCTGTCACTCCAAACTTGTTCGACAGCCAGCCGCTTTAAATCGCCCGCGTCATAAGCGGCAAAACCGTTCCAGATGACCGGCTGCAATTGCTGATTGGAAATATTGGCGGCGATGACCGGCAACTTATTGTCAACTGCGATAACCAGAAATGGGCGATAGAACTGCCAGTCGGTGAACTTGATCAGCTTGGTGACGCTGCTCAATACTTCATCGCGATTGCTGCCGGCCAATGCCTGATCAAGAGCCGGCTGGTTTTCTGCATTGAGCTGCTCCATCATCACCGCCGGGCGCGCGCCGGATGCGATACGTGCATTCAGCAACTTCTGCTGGAGCTCATGATGCTGCGGGTTGTCATGTATCTCGCCGAGCAGTAGCACGTTGGCCGTGTTGATCCTGGCCAGCAGCGTGGCCTCGTCTATGAAGCTGCGGCTTTTCATATCCCATATTTTTCCCACCAGAGGATGGTCGGCGAACAGCATATTCCCGCCCTGCGCCAAACTCGCGAATGACAGCAAACTTAAGGTGAGAAAAAATTTAATGCTCGCGATGATTTTCATGATGAAATTTTTGGTTTCTGGCTCGCCATAAATTGTATGGGATTATTCTAACAGTACTGACGAGCTGGCCGAAGTGCAAGCCAAACTACCGCGTTGCTGGAACTCGATATCCCAAGGTAGGATTCAGCAGATTTCGATGCGCTCGTATTCTGCGATTACCTGTGCGCCCAGCAACAGCAGCGTGGCGGCCAGTTCCAGGCTGAGCAGCACGACGATAGCGGTGGTGAGCGAGCCATACACCACGCTCACCTGCGACAACGTGCCCAGATACCAGCCCAGCGCATGACGGATGATTTCCCACAGCAGGCCGGCCGTCGCGCCGCCGATCAGCGCGTGATGTACCGTCACCCTGCCCACCGGCATGAAATAATAAATCGCCGATATCAGCAGGATTTCCCCGCACACACCGGCAACATAAATCAACCAATGCGAGAAGCCGCCCAGCGACCACGTATGCCCAAGGATAAACACATGCTTTCCGCCTATCGCCATCAGATCGACGATCACAAACGTACCCACGAACAGCACCGTGCCGATGAAAAGAATGTAACCGAAAGGCAGCAGCAACAGGGAAATGAGAACGTGCCGCTTGCGCTCATTTACGCGGTGCGAAAAAATCACCGAGATCGCACTCTCCAACACCTTGAAACCGAGTGAACTGAAAAACAGCATCGTGACGAGCAGCACCAAACCGATCACCTCGCGCTGATCGAGGAATGCTTTCAACTCCGCTACCACCGCACTGCCTTGGCCCGGCGCAACATACTCCAGCGCCGTATTCAGTGTCGCCAGCAGTACGCCCTGGTCGATCACTTGCGACAGCGCAATCACCATCAGGATGAGCAGCGGCACAATGGAAAGCAACGCATAGTAGGCCACTGCGCCCGCGAGGAGCAGACCCTGATTGGCCCGAAATGATTTCAATACCCGCAGCGCGAAGGCGACGGGATTTTTAAGGATGTATGTTGTTTTCGGATCGATGAACTTCATAGTAGTCACGGCTGTTTAGAAAATAATTCGAGTGCGTTCCCTTTGACACCAGCAAAGCGGGGCCGCTGTCCGACCAAGTTAAAAGCCTCACCTTACTCCTCGTCGCGTTGAATCATCGTTGCACTTCGTTGTTGAATCTGCGCAGTGTAACTAGAGGCCACAATTTGTGATTTCAACTTGAGGTGTCAGATTGGAACCTCAAGTTAGCGTCATCGCCCTTCCCCTTTGTGCGGCTTTTACACACACATTAATACACTACATCATGATCGCCCACATTGATCGGGATGATCTCCTGGTCGTGGATCAATAGTTCCAGCGTGATGCGGTAAGAAAGATTGAGGGAAACCGAATATAGCCCTTGCAGCCTGCCGCTTAGTGGATGCAGACGCAACGAGGGGTGCTGCGGATCAAGTTCAAGCAGTTGCAATGTCTTGAGGTATTGTTTTTCCAGATCGGGATGGCGTTTGAGAAAACGCGCGGCGCGTTTGTTGTATTGATCGGTGAAGATCAGCGTGAAGGTCATGCAGCGATCTTCTTGACCCGTTTGACATGGGCCGCCGGCGATTCTTTCACAAAGCGCCCGGCCTTAATATCGGCGCGGGTTTTGGCCAATGCCGCTTCCAGTTCGCATTCGCGCAGGTAATGATATTGCGCAATCTCCATCACTACGAAGCGATCCTTGCCACGCACCGAAACGATCGCTTCCGGCCGCTCCGCCAACACGGCCTCAATGGCGGCGACACCTTTGGTTTTCAGATCATTGGCGGTCAGGTTGGACATATTTATATTCTCATGGGGGGGTTATTGGTAGTGTGCTTTATAGTACTCCAGATAGTGTGATTAATCAAGCGCCAGATAGCATTGTTATGCCCATTCAGCAGCTAAGGGCAATACGATACTCAGTTCAAAGGATGCCTGCCCTTTACTCGTGCGCTAAGGAAACGCTGATTAAATCCAAAACTGTGGTTCGATACCTTTCCCGTTCGCCCCGAGTGCCGCGCGTAGCGCGGTGTATCGAGGGGGTGCGACAGGAAACACTCACCACGAACGGCTTTAATCAGCGTTTCCCTAGGAAATCTGACGCAGTTTAGCCAAGCGCGAAAGCCCGAAGTGGATGAAAGCGAGTGCCGTGAGTACCGGGGCGAACAGATTCAGTACTGGCACGAATTGCAACAAGCCGGTGAGCAGGCCCAGCCACCACCATGACGATTGATACTCGGAAAACATGACTTTCATTTCCATACTGCTGGCATGTTCGGCCAGCGCATCGTAACGAAACAAGCGCTGGTTCAGATAGGCTGCGGCAAGAAATGGAATCAGTACGCCTATGCCGATCAACCATAACGGCAGGGTGAACACCCAGAGGGCGATGAAGATGCTGATCGCAACCATTGCATTGAGAAAATTACCGGCGATGCTGCCGCCGCTTTCGCGCTTGAGTTGCGGATAGTCACGCCCGGCCACCAGCCGGATCAGCGCAGGCATTGCAAAGAATGCGGTGATCAGCAGCGCGGTGGTATATACCAACGGCACGAACAGGATCATATGCAAGATGAGTTGGATCGCGTTCGCAACCCAGCGCGGCTCCACGCCATCCAGCCAGTGTTGTATCCCGAGTGTGGTGAGACCGTTGCTGATCCATGCTGAGAAGGTACTCCAGAAAGTGATACCCATCACCAGCCACAGCAGCATAGCCACGAGCATCGGCCAGATCACGATCCACAATATCCTCAACTGAAACAGGTCGCGAAAGGCGCGTGATAGCGCATCAAGTGCCGGACTCATGCCTGCCTTTGCAAAGCGTGTTGATGATTCAGCATACGTATGCTCCTAGTATTGCAGAGGCATGGTGCTATTCAAATAAAATTTAGTCGGTGCGCTTTCAAACAATCACAGGTCAAACCATTCTTGATCCGATCAATTCAAACGGCTCCTCGTCCGCTGCGAATCACCATGTACGCGCCGATCATGCCGCCGAGATGCGCGAAATGCGCCACGCCGGCTTGGGTCCCGGTCACGCCGAGTATCAATTCGATGACTGCGTAAATGAACACGAACCGCCATGCACGCATGGGGATGGGCGGGATCAATAACATGACGATCCGGTTTGGAAAGAAGATGCCATAAGCCAGCAATAAGCCGAATACGCCGCCTGACGCGCCCACGGTGGGATATACGCCGCCCGTCAAACTCATGACCAGCAACTGCGTGAGCGCGGCGGATAAAATACTGGCAAAATAAATGATGAGGAAACGTCTACTCCCCAATGCGTATTCCAGTTCGCTGCCGACCAGCCATAGTCCGTACATATTAAAAGCGATATGCATGAAGCTGCTGTGCAGGAACGCATAAGTCACCAGTTGCCAAGGCATGAAGTCGCCTTGCAGCGGCCACAGCGCGAAGCTGCCTATCATTCCTTCACCGGCCATTCCGTCACCGACACTGATTTGCAGCAGGAAGCTGGCTATCGTGACGATGAGGATAATTCGGACACCGGGCGGCATTGGGCGCATCGTTAATCGGCGGCTTAACCGGCACCCTTGCGCTGCCGCCTCGCTTCAAACAGACAGATACCGGCACTCACCGAAACATTCAAACTTTCCACACTGCCGAGCATCGGAATACGCACCAGTTCATCACAGGTCTCGCGCGTCAGGCGGCGCAGGCCTTCGCCTTCCGCACCCAGCACCCAGGCCAGCGCGCGCCCATGTTTGAAACCGTTCAAATCTTTTTCTGCATCGCCCGCCGCGCCAACCACCCAGATGTCGCGCTCTTTCAATTCTCGCAGCGTGCGCGCGAGATTGGTGACGGTGATGTAAGGCACGGTTTCTGCCGCGCCGCAGGCAACTTTCTCGACCGTTGCGGTAATGCCGACCGCGCGATCCTTCGGCGCGATCACCGCGTGCACGCCAAACGCATCGGCGCTACGCAGGCAGGCGCCGAGATTATGCGGGTCTTGCACACCGTCCAGCACCAGCAGCAACGGCGGTTCGCTGAGTGTGTCCAGCACATCTTCCAGATGCTGCACGCGCTGCGCCGCATCCACGCGCGCCGCAACGCCCTGATGGCGCGCGTTGCCCGCCATGCCATCAAGACGTTTTTCTTCCACCGGAATCACGCGCACGCCGTTGGTTTCGGCCAGCTTGATCAGCTCGCGCATGCGCGGATCCTGGCGTTGCGCCTGCAAATAGATTTCCTGCACGCCATCCGGATTCTGACGGATGCGCCCAGTCACCGCATGGAAACCATAGATCAGGCGCAGATCAGCCATGCCGTTTATTTTCTTTACGCTTGCTCTTCGCCGGTTTATCAGCCGCAGATTTTTTACCCGTGGTGCGCCCTTCCCCCGCCGCATCGATCAATTCATGCAACACAAAATCAATCTTGGTGCTTTCCATGTCCACCTTGACGACGCGCACCTGAACCCGATCACCAAGACGATAGCGTTGCCCGGTGCGCTCGCCGAGCAATTGGTGTTTGGCCGCATCGAACTGGAAATAATCCTTGCCGAGTTCGGAAATATGCACCAGCCCTTCGACATACAGATCGTCCAGCGATACGAACATGCCGAAGCTGGTGACCGACGA
>JBDTPU010000091.1:0-4630 GCA_039932535.1 Gallionella sp.
GGAGATGGGTGCGCGCAGCATTGTCGAAGCCTTGCGCCTGCTGCAAGCAAATCGTTTGATGCCAATCAAGCAAAACAATGAGGCGGCTTGCTACGCCGCCAAACTAACCAAGAGCGAAGCACAAATTGACTGGCGGCAGGATGCGCGACAAATCGAACGGGCGGTGCGCGCATACCATCCCTGTCATGCCAACTTGAATGGTGTGGCGATAAAAATTTGGCAGGCTGAAGTATGTCCGGCCCTACGCGGCGATCCAGGCACCGTTCTCGACGTGGATAGGCATGGCATCACGGTGGCGTGCGGCAAAGACGCGTTGCGTCTGGAGACATTGCAGCGCCCGGGCGGCAAGGCGCAGCCCGCCGCACAATTTTTGCAGGCGATGCCGGTCCAGGTCGGCGACATGTTCGATGCAAGCTGAGACGCAGCATATACAAATCGCCGCCAGCAATGTTGTCCAGCAAGTGCTGACCAACGGGCGAAATCTCAATCAGACGCTGGAAGAATCGCTGCGCAACAAAACAGACTGGATGCCCGCACAGCGCGCCGCACTACAGGATTTAAGCTATGGCACATTGCGCTATTACGGCCAGTTGCGGGCAATAGTGGAAATGTTGTTGCACAAGCCTTTGCCGGACGATCGGGTGGGATTTTTGTTATTGGTCGCGCTGTATCAATTGCAGTATGGCAAATCGGCGCAACATGCCGTGGTCGATCACGCGGTGCGCGCCGCACAGACTTTAAGCCCACGCGTGAGCGGGCTGGTGAACGCGATCCTGAGAAATTTCTTGCGTAACCAGGCCGTATTGCTGGAGCAGTCCGGGCAGAGTGCGGAAGGGAAATATAGTTATCCGCAGTGGTGGATAGACGAGCTGAACGCACAATATGGCGAACAGAGTGGCGCGATACTCGAAGCGGGCAACCAGCGCCCGCCGATGACGCTGCGCGTCAATCAGAAACGGGGCACGACTGAACAATATCTGGCGCAACTGGCGCAGCAGGATTTATCCGCTCGCCTCATTGAGCCGGACGCGCTGCAACTTGACAAGCCGGTGTCCGTCGACAGGCTGCCGGGATTTTTTGCCGGGTTGGTTTCAGTGCAGGATGCCGGTGCCCAATATGCCGCCCGTTTGCTGGACGTTCACGACGGAATGCGCGTGCTGGACGCCTGCGCTGCGCCGGGCGGTAAGACCGCCCATATTCTGGAACGCGCGGTGGCAGACATGGTGGCAGTGGACAAGGACGCAAAACGCTTGCAGCTGGTCGCAGAAAATTTGCAGCGGCTGGGCCTGAGCGCACAACTGATAGTCGGCGATGCCGCCGAGCCGGAGGTGTGGTGGGATGGCAAACCCTTTCAACGTATACTTGCCGATGTGCCCTGCTCCGCTTCGGGTGTGGTACGCCGCCATCCCGACATCAAATGGTTGCGGCGCAGCGCGGATATCGCGGGTTTCGCCAGACAGCAATTCGACATTTTACGCGCGTTATGGCGGCTGCTGGCGCAAGATGGTAAATTGCTTTACGCCACCTGTTCGGTGTTCGATCAAGAGAACGAACAAGTCGTCGCAGCGTTTCTGGCACAGCAGCCGGATGCACGGCGCTTGGCAATTGCCTTACCTACAAATGGTCAGTTGTTACCCGACGATCAGCACGACGGATTTTTTTATGCACTTTTGCAAAAAGCTGTTTAATACATTTCTGCCGGGCGTACTGCTGGCCGGGCTGTTCGCCGTATCAGCCCATGCCGAGGGCATTTCCGTCAACAAGGTGGAAATTCGTCTCGGCGATGAAGGTTATCAACTCTCTGCCAGTTATGACATTAATCTGAATCCCGTAGTGACCCAGGCTTTGTCGCGCGGCATCCCGATTTATTTTGTCGGCGAGTTTTCACTGACGCATGCCCGCTGGGATTGGCTGAATACGGCAAAACAGGCGGTATGGCGCACCCTTCCGCATTATCTGGTCGGCGACTCGCCACGCTGGTCATGGCTGGATAAGGAAATTTTTCAGGGCGAGCAGACTGTCAAACTTTCCTACAGCGTGCTGACCGGGCGATACCGCATCGCGCGCGGGACACTGTTCCAGAATTTTGCCAGTCTTGAAGAAGCATTAACCATATTAGCCCGGCAAAGTTCGACCGCGATTCCCGCCGATCTGATGAAAAAAGAGGGCAACTATATCGCGGCAGCGCGCCTGCGCCTGGACATTGGCCAGCTGCCCAAGCCGTTACAGGTAAATGCGCTGACCGACAATGACTGGACGCTCGACTCGGATTGGTATCGCTGGGTGATCAGCCCGGAAGAAATCGCCGCGCATAACGAGAATAAAACGGAATGACGGCGCAGTGACTTACCTGATTTTTATGAGTGTGGCCGTGAGCGCCGTGCTGCTGTATTTATTATCCAGCAGCAGCGCGAATACCGAGGGGTTTTCCAGCAATTATTACGGCTTGCTGGGATTAACCGGCTTGCTTGCGTCCGGCTTGATGGGCTTGGTTGGCTATCAACTCTGGCGGTTGCGCAATAAACTCAAGAATAAAATATTCGGTGCCAAGCTGACGCTGCGTCTGGTGTTGTTTTTCACGCTGATCGCGGTGTTGCCGGGGATTTTGATTTATGCGGTGTCAGTGCAATTTCTGGACAAGAGTATTGAGTCGTGGTTTGACGTGCGCGTTGAAAAAGCCCTGGAAGGCGGCCTTAACCTCGGTAAAAGCGGCCTCGATAATAGTCTGAAAGAGCTGTCCAAAAAGGCGCAATTCACTGCGTCATTATTGGCGGAAAAATCTGTGGATCAATATCAACGGGCATTGAACCAGTTGGTGGATGAAGAGGTCGCGCAGGAAGCAGCTTTATTCACCGTAGACGGGAAATTGATCGCGTCTTCTCCAAAGACGCGAGTGCCGGTCAAGCCCGACGACGACTTATTGCGCCTGACCCTGGACAAGGGTAAATACGCAGTGATTGATACCTTCCCTGATCGAGGATTGACGCTGCTTGCGCTGGTGATGGTGAACCCGAAAATGTCGGGCGGCCAGTCGGTTTTGCAATTCACCCAGCCGGTGCCGAAACAGATCGAGGCCGATGCCGAGACTGTGCAGGCGGTGTATCGCGATTATCAGGAGTTGACGCTCTCCCGTGTGGGATTGAAACGGCTGTATGCGATCACGCTGACACTGTCATTATTGCTGGTGTTGCTGACGGCTGTCTCTGCGGCGTTTTTTCTGAGTGAAGGATTCGGCTCTTCGCTGGAAGCGCTGGCGGAAGGAACGCGTGCGGTGGCACAGGGAGATTTCACCGAACAATATCCGATCCGCAGCAGCGATGAGTTGGGCGCACTGACCGGCTTGTTCAATCAGATGACGCGCCAGTTGTTCGACGCGAAGCAGGCCAGCGAACAGCAGCAGCGTGTCGTGGAAAGCGCTAAAGTTCATCTGGAAAGCGTGCTGACCCACTTGTCTTCCGGAGTACTCGCGCTGGATCATGCATTGCGCTTGCGCTCGGTGAATACCAGCGCCGCGCAAATTCTCGCCGCGCCTTTGCAGGAAATGCAACGCATGTCATTGACTCAAATTGCCGATAAGTACAGCCTGCTCAGATCGTTTTGCCAAACTGTCATGGATGCTTTCGCCGAAACCGGCAGCGGCGAATGGCAGCGGCAAATAGAACGTCTGAGCAAAAATGGCACTCAGATTCTGCTGATGCGCGGCACCCGTTTGCCGCCCGGCGGAGAGGCTGGCTTTGTGGTGGTGTTCGATGACATCAGCCATTTGCTGCAGGCAGAGCGGCAAGCCGCGTGGGGCGAAGTCGCGCGACGGCTGGCGCACGAAATTAAAAACCCTCTTACCCCGATACAACTCTCGGCAGAGCGCTTGCAGCACAAACTCAGCGCCAAGCTTGATGAGAGCGATGCACAACTGCTGCGGCGAGCCACGCAAACCATCGTCAGTCAGGTCGGCGCGATGAAAAACATGGTGAGCGATTTTGCCAATTACGCGCGCGGCCCGGCATTGAAGTTGTCGCATCTGGATGTGCACAAATTGATCAGGGAAGTGCTGGGCTTGTATGAAACCAACGCCATTTTCCTGGTATTAAAACTGGATGCAGCGCCGAGCGAAGTCAACGGCGATGCAACCCGCTTGCGGCAGGTCATCCACAATCTGCTGCAAAATGCGCAGGACGCGTTGCAAGGGGTCGCACAAGCGCAAATCACCTTGCGCACCGAAACGCAACAGGGGGAAATTCACCTGTGGGTCGAGGACAATGGCGCGGGCTTTCCGGAGAGCGTACTGTCGAGCGGCTTTGAACCTTATATGACGACCAAGGCTAAAGGTACCGGCCTGGGATTAGCCATTGTGAAAAAAATAGTGGAAGAGCACGGCGGGCACATTACCCTTGAAAATATCATGAACGGCGGGGCGCGGGTCAGTATCGTACTCCCCCTGAGCGAGGAGAAATAATGGAGAGCAAAGAGATTTTAGTGGTGGATGATGAAATCGGCATTCGCGAATTATTATCGGAAATCCTGTTCGATGAAGGCTATCAAGTTTCGCTGGCCGAAAATGCCGAGCAGGCACGCGCGTATCGAAATGAACGCGAACCGGACCTGGTATTGCTCGATATCTGGATGCCGGATA
>JBDTPU010000092.1:0-1851 GCA_039932535.1 Gallionella sp.
CGTGCCGGAACCGGATGCGAATCAGGAAATCGATTTTTGCACTTACCTCAATCCTGATTCGCTGACGACAGTGCAAGGCTGGGTAGAGACGTGCGTGCAAGATGCCGCGCCGGAAACCCGCTACCAGTTCGAGCGGCTCGGCTATTTCTGCACCGACCGTCGCGACCATCGTCCCGGAAATCCAGTGTTCAACCGCACTGTTACGCTTAAAGATTCCTGGGCGAAAGAGCAGAGGTAAGGGTCAGATAGTTTCGGCTTGCCGTGGCGCATGACCCCCGAATCTGGCCATTTAGCCAGAACATTTCACGATCCATTAACGCGCTAGATGGGTGGTCGCTGTAACAAAAAACTCAGTGCGCCTGCAAAGATGAAATCAATGGGCAGCATATCTTGCCGTGCTGTTTTTCACATTCCCCGACCAAATTGGATAGTGTTTTTTCCATCCTGCGCAAGTCGGCAAGGCGGTCGCGAACTTCAATTAGTTTCAGTTGCGCGATTTTGCTTGCTTCCTTGCAATGGGTACCATCCTCAAGCGTCAGCAGGGTAATGATCTCATCCAGACTAAAGCCAAGCTTTTTCGCTGACTTGATGAATCGAATACGCGCTGCTTCCGCTTCACCATAACGCCGAATACCACCGAGGGGGCGCTGAGGTTCCGCAAGCAGCCCACGCCGCTGATAAAACCGTATCGTCTCAACATGGATGCCAGTCACCTTGCCCAGTTCGCCTATAGTAAATAGTTTCATAATTTCCCGCTATCGCCCGATGTATCAGCCCATGCAAGGGCGCGATAGTTGAAACCTTGTGCTAATGCCGGTTTGACGATCTCGAAAAATGGCGAAATGTCGAAGTCGCGCGGCGTGAATAGACTGTGATGCCGGATATGCAGATATTCACGGTAACAGCCGGCACAAGCGGGATCGTCGAGCTTTGCGCGGGTAATGACAGGCAGGATCGGATAGCGTACCGATTGAAATGCCTGCGCGATCAGCGTGGAACAGATCGCGCGGGTGGGGTCTCCGCTACCGAGCGCCAACATGCGGCGACGCCATCTTGTCGGAACAGGGAGGGTGGGCAACAGGTATCGAACGAGATCAATGACGTTTCTCAGGTCATAGCGATGTCCCAGACGACCCACGACATATTCGATGACGCGCTTGCGATCTTCATCGGTCAACCCCACCGGACGGCAAATCCGGGTGTGCGCCATCGCATAATGAGACAACGGCACGGCACGCACGCCTGCATCAAGGTCGGCTTCGATCAGTACCGCAGGTTCATCACCCCAAGCCGGCAGCGACGCATACGACCCCACATAGAGTGCGGCGTGCGACCAGGTGGATTGGGTCAGATATTTTATCGCCACGCTGATGCGGGTATTGCCCTCAATCAATAACACGTCGCCCGGTTGCAAGGCGGCTCGCAGCGATTTCAAATCGCTCGTGGCCACCATGGTCGTGGCACCGACCGGGCGGTTTAGATAATGCGCAAGCCAGCTTCCTAATGGACGAAACATCTCTTGACTCCGTACTTGACTACGGGAATAAGGTTACACCGTTCACTATCACATTAACAAGGAGTTCATCTTGGCTGAAGACAAAAACAATGGTGGTTTACTCGCTGCTGGCGGGCTGGCGGCGATTCTTGCCTCCACCTGCTGCCTGGGGCCGCTGATACTGGTTTCCATCGGCCTCGGCGGCGCTTGGGTGAGCAACCTGCAAGCGCTGGAGCCGTTCCGCCCGATCTTTCTCGGCGTGGCGCTGATCGCTCTATTTTTCGCCTATCAGCGGATTTTCCGGCCAGCCGCCGCATGCAAGCCGGGCGAAGTCTGTGCCTTGCCGCAAACCAGGC
>JBDTPU010000093.1:0-4053 GCA_039932535.1 Gallionella sp.
ATGTCACGCTGAAAGAAACCATCAAGGGCTTCAAGGGCATCGTGGACGGCGAATACGATCATCTGCCGGAACAGGCGTTTTACATGGTCGGCGGCATCGAAGAAGCCGTCGAAAAAGCCAAGACACTGTAATAGTCCATACAAAATAATAGGAACATCATGGCAATGACCGTACATGTCGACGTAGTGAGCGCGGAAGCGTCCATATTTTCGGGGCTGGCGGAATTCGTCGTCGTTCCCGGAGAAATGGGCGAGCTGGGAATTTATCCGCGCCATACTGCATTGATGACACGCATCAAACCCGGTTCGGTCAGAATCAAGCGACCCGACCAGGAACAGGAAGAGCTCATCTACGTGTCTGGCGGGATGCTGGAGATACAGCCCGGCGTCGTCACTATTCTGGCCGACACCGCAATACGCGGCGGCGATCTGGACGAAGCGCGTGCCTTGCAAGCCAAGCAAGTTGCCGAAGAGGCCATGAAGAATCGCAGCTCCGACATCGACTATGCGCAAGCCCAAGCCGAACTGGCAGAAGCCATTGCGCAACTGGCGGCAATCAAACAACTGCGCAATCGTAGCGGACACTAAACCTCAAATGCAGCAAGGTCAAAAAAGCAGCTTCGGCTGCTTTTTTGACTTAAAACAGCTACTCGTAAACTCACGAACGCTGATTCTCAGCCTTCGCATGCCACACCAAAATGCGATTATTGGATGGCATGGCAATATCGCGCAGCAAGTCCAAACCGTGTGATTCGGCAAGCCGGTTCACCGCTTCAAAATCCCGCACGCCGCTGTTCAGGTTGCGCGACTTGAGCCAGACATCGAAACGGGCATTGCTTTCGGAACTGAACCGCCCGCCGTAATTGTATGGCCCGTAAAAGCACACGCATCCACCCGGCTCGATGACGCGACCGATGTGCGCAAACAAGCGCTCCACTTCCTGCCACGAAATGATATGCACCGTGTTGGCGTTGAAGATTGCGTCCATCGTTGTAACCGGCCAGCGCGCATCGTTCACGTCGATCGCCAGCGGCGCTAATACATTGGGCAGTTGTGCTTCGTCCAGCCAGGCTTGAATGCCGGCAATGTGCAGGGCCAATTCGCTCGGCTGCCAGATCAAATGGGGCAGTTCGCGGCCAAAGTACACCGCGTGCTGGCCGGTGCCACTGGCAATTTCCAATACCCGCTTGCGACTGGCGAAAATTTCTTTCAGTACGGCAAGTATCGGTACCTTGTTTATTTCGCTGGATTCGGCATAGGGTTTCATGAAATTGTTCTCGACTGTTCGTGTCTAGTTCGTGTTTCATTGTAGCAAGCAGTTAGAATAAACTATTACAAATCAAAACCCCATGAATTCGCTGACACTAAAGATCATCGAGGACCTTGCAGATATTCCCGCAGCACAATGGGACGCGCTGACCGGGAAGGATCCCTTTATATCTCATGCCTACGTCTATGCGCTGCAACAAAGCGGCTGCGCCACGGCGCAATTTGGCTGGCGTCCGCAATTTGTTACTTTGTGGCAAGGTCAGCGATTGATGGGTGCGATGCCGCTTTATCTGAAAATGAATTCATACGGCGAGCACGTATTCGATTTTGCCTGGGCCAATGCCTATCAGCAACACGGACTGCGCTATTACCCCAAGCTGGTGTGCACCGTGCCATTTACGCCGGTCACCGGCGCGCGGTTGTTGACTGCGTCGGAGGCGGATGAAAATAAGATACGCGCGTTGCTGCTCAGCTCTGCGCTGCAATTTGCGAAAGAATCGGGCGTGTCGTCGCTGCATTGTTTGTTCGCGGATGAAACAGATATGCGGTTGATGCAGCAACAGGGCATGATGCTGCGCCAAGATGTGCAATTCCATTGGCAGAACTCAGTCCATTTGCAAAATCGGGGCTATCGCGATTTCGAAGAATATCTGGCCGCGCTGAGCCGCAACAAACGCAAGCGCATCAAGCAGGAACGGCGCAAAGTCCAAGAGGCAGGAATAAAACTTCAATGCATCACCGGCGAAAATGCCACGCCAGAGCAGTGGGCTTTTTTTGCCGCGTGCTATGCCCACACTCGTGAGCAGCATCATTCTCCGCCCGCGCTGAATGCGGATTTTTTCCAGCGCATCGGCGCCACTTTGCCGCACCACACCTTGCTTGTCATCGCGACACGTGAGGGCCGGCCGATTGCGAGCGCGCTGAATTTATTTACCGAGAATGTGTTGTATGGCCGCTCATGGGGTGCGTTCGAATATCACCCCGGCCTGCACTTCGAAGCTTGCTATTACCAGGCGATTGAGTTTTGCATTGCGCGCAACATAAAAATTTTCGAGGGCGGTGCTCAAGGCGAGCATAAATTGGCACGCGGATTTTTGCCCGTGATTACTCGATCTGCCCATTGGCTGGCGCACCCCGAATTTTCGCGCGCAGTAGAAGATTTTTTACAGCGGGAATCCGGCGCGGTCTCTCAATACATGAATGAGCTGAATGAAAGAAGCCCGTTCAAACATTGAGCCGCTATTTCATTTGGCCAGCAACGTCCTGGCAAGACGATCAATCAGCATCCAGACCGCGAGGAATACCAGCCAGATGGCAACGCCGACCACCAGCGCAAATATGACACTCTCCGCGGTTAAATTAAAAGACGGTGAAAATATTTCCCAGGTGGCGCGCGCGATCGGCGGATCAGTCCGGGTAAGCATATAAACCAGCTGATGAAATAAATCGGTGTTGAGCGCTTGCAGCGCCTGCCGTAGTTGTTCGGCAGTATCGAGCATGGCTTGCAAGGCCGCGCCTTCGTCATGAAAAGTAGCATCATTGCTGGCCAGGTGATGTTGAATGAGCTCCTGCAAACTGCCATGATGAAATTGATTGGCGATCTCCTGAAACGGTGCCAAATCCAGTTGGACTTGATCGAGCCGACCGCCAACGCGTTGCCGATATTGCGCAATGAAACTGGGGATGCAACCCGCCGCAATCACGCCGGTCACCAGAATAATACGATCCAGGAATTCGCGGATGAAAGTCATCGGAGTGGAATTACTTCTCGCCCTGCAAATGAAATCTGTGCAGAAAGCGATGCGCTACCGGTGCAAAAAGTACACCGGCGACAAGAATAACGACCAGCCCGCAATACAGCGCATAAAAGCCCGCGAAAAGTTTGCCGCCCTCGGTGACGGGAGCATTGACAGGCCCCATGCCGCCCAGCAGCATTGCAGCATTGAGAAATGCATCAATCCAGCTCAGCCTTTCCAGCAGATGATAGCCAATCATGCCGACAAAAAGTGAACCCGCCGCCAGCGCCAGCGCAATCCCGCCACTCTGAACCAGACGCCGGAAGAATTGGGGACGCGAAAGAAGAGGCTGAGCCTTATGCTCGAACAAAGGTTACTCCTGATGGCGAAATCTTTTTCATGGCCATCCAATAGGCGCGCTCGAGGGCAGTGTTAGGCTGCATTGCTGCAGCCTGCCGGTTTATGCACATGCTCTGTAGATGCCGGGTACTTTGCGAGTTTGCTTGCCGGGCGGCGAGGGCGAGTGAGCAGCTCGCCACCGCAGTTCGGGCATTTTCCCCCAAGAACTGACTCGGCACATAATGCGCAGAATGTGCACTCGAAAGAACAGATTCGTGCTTCCGTGGTTTCCGGTGGAAGCCCCTTGTTGCAGCATTCACAGCTTGGACGTAATTGAAGCATAGCTTTTCTCCTTGGACTGCG
Organism: Gallionella sp.; assembly: GCA_039932535.1. Lineage (GTDB taxonomy): Bacteria > Pseudomonadota > Gammaproteobacteria > Burkholderiales > Gallionellaceae > Gallionella. Next base: position 3,707 of record JBDTPU010000093.1, read on the forward strand.
AGGCCTAATACATGTCGTACACTATCAAGGTGCCGGGGGCTTATACTATGTTTGAATTTTATCACCTTGGCACGAACGACCGCGCTGCAATTTCAACAATGCCTTCACCCCGCAGATTGTAATTGTTGTCAGCGCATAAATCGATACGAACGGATCAAGCAAATAATCCCAGAGATTGTCGGACTCATACCAGCCAACTGTCCAGGCGAGAGTAGCGAGCGCAATACACAGTGAGACCAGAATAAATTTCCAGAACCACGCCGCCAGTGCAAGTACCAGCAATGCAGCGACGAATTGCGCATTGCTATAACCCAGCCGATAAGGATCATATGCGCCGACACCCAAGG
>JBDTPU010000094.1:0-13588 GCA_039932535.1 Gallionella sp.
GGGCATAGTAACGCCCCATGATGCCCTGCAGTTCCGGAAATTCACCAACCATATCGGTTAATAAATCAGCCTTGGCAAGGCTAGCTGCCAGATGGGCTTGTTTCCCCAGCCCTTCCCCACCTAGCCAGATACCAATTTTCTCTGCGCCTTCACTGACTCTTACTACCCGACTGAGCATGTCATTCGCGACGCCCATTTTGTTGTGATACACCACTTTTGACAAACCACCTACACGTGACCCAAGCGTTTTTTTCCGATCCTGATCGAAAAAGAATTTTGCATCCGCCAGACGCGGGCGCACCACGCGCTCGTTGCCGCCGATCACGAGGCTTGCATCATCCGGCCGTATGTTGGATACGATCAGGAATTTGTTGGTGAGCTTGCCCTGCGCGTCTAGCAGCGGAAAATATTTCTGGTTCGCCTTCATCGTCAGGATCAGGCATTCCGGTGGTACTTCCAAAAACTCTTTTTCGAATTGCCCAACCAGTACATTGGGGCGCTCGACCAATGCGGTCACTTCGTCCAGCAAAACTTCATCATCAATCGGCTTGAGTTTTTCCCGTGCTGCTACAGCAGCAATTTGTTTGGCAATCTCAGCGCGACGTGCAGCAAAGCTCGCCATGACCGCGCCTTCCGTTTCCAGTTGCTGAGCATAGCTATCTGCATTTTTGAGCATGATCGGGTTGCTCTTTGCTTCAAAGCGGTGGCCTTGCGTTTCGCGCCCAGCTTGCAAGCCGAGTGCATCTATCTCAACGACATCGCCGCCATGTAGCGCTACAAGCTTGTGTGCTGGGCGCACAAAGTTCACAGTGGTCCAGCCGTCCTGCAATTGGTAGCCCATAACTTTTGGTATGGGTAATTGGCTCAAAGCAAACCTAAATGCAAGATTAAGAAGTGGCGATAAAGACCACCCGCCTTCTTCAAAGTCGATAAACACATACTCAGTATTCCCCTCCATTTCACGAAACAGATCGGAGTCCGAGTAGCCTTCTTTTTCCAAGCGCTTCTTGAGTGCAGACGATTGATTTCCTCCATCCTCAAAAGCTACCGAAACAGGCATCAATTTTTTCCGGACGCGTTTAGTTGGCGCTTTCTCGCGCACATTAGTAATATGCGCCGCCAAGCGTCTGGGTGAAGCATAAGGGGTTGTTATGCTTCCAGCTTCAAGAAGTCCTTCTTTGCTCAGCTCTCTAGTAAGAGTTGTCGCAAACGACTCGCCCAATTTTTCCAGAGACTTCGGCGGCAACTCTTCAACCAGTAATTCGACCAGCAGATTTTTCGTGGTCATGATTTCGCCTCGATCTGCGCCAGCACTTCATTCGCCCACGCCTTCTGCGCCATCGGGAAACCAAGCCGCGCACGGCTATCGAGATAGCTCTGCGCTACGCTGCGCGCCAGATTGCGGATGCGGCCTATGTAGCCCGCGCGCTCGGTGACCGAAATCGCGCCGCGCGCATCGAGCAGGTTAAAGGTGTGGGCGGCTTTCAGAATTTGTTCGTAAGCGGGCAAGGCCAGCTTTTGTTCCATCAGATATTTAGCTTGTTTCTCATGGCCGCCGAAAGCGATTAGCAGAAATTCAACATCGCTGTGCTCGAAGTTGTAGGCCGATTGCTCGACTTCGTTCTGGTGATACACGTCGCCATAGGTCACCACGCTGTCGCCATTCTTCGCCCACACCAGGTCGTACACGTTGTCCACGTCCTGCAAATACATCGCCAGTCTTTCCAGCCCGTAAGTAATTTCGCCGGTAATCGGCTTGCAGTTTATGCCGCCGACTTGCTGGAAATAAGTGAACTGCGTTACCTCCATGCCGTTCATCCAGACTTCCCAACCCAGCCCCCATGCACCCAATGTCGGGTTCTCCCAATCGTCTTCGACGAAGCGCACATCGTTCTGCTTCAGGTCAAAACCCAACGCCTCCAGCGAGCTGAGATAGAGTTCCTGAATATTTGCGGGTGCCGGTTTTAACACTACCTGATATTGATAGTAGTGCTGCATGCGGTTGGGATTTTCGCCGTAGCGCCCGTCCTTGGGACGGCGCGAAGGCTGCACGTATGCGGCTTTCCAAGGCTCCGGGCCGAGGGCACGCAGAAAGGTTGCGGTGTGCGAGGTGCCTGCGCCGACTTCCATATCGTAGGGTTGCAATAGCGCGCAGCCCTGCTTGTCCCAGAATTGTTGTAACGTCAGGATGATTTGCTGAAAGGTAAGCATCGGATGTTCATGCAATTGCAGAGGTGCGCATTTTACTGGTTTCGCGCGTTGTGTAGGGATGAGATTTAACCCGTATCACTTGCGCATCGATTAATTAATACCAGTTTTTTTGCCCGCACCAAACTTTTTATTTCCATTTCGCGTTTCAGCGCGGCTGATTTATTGGCGCAGCTTTCGACAAATACCAGTTCAACCGGCCCGCGCGAACGGGTGTATTTTGCCGCCGTGCCTGTGTTATGCGCCGCGAGGCGTTTGTTCAAGTCGTTAGTGATGCCGGTATAGAGTGTATCGTCCACACAGCATAAAATGTAGCACAGCCAGCTTCCACCAGGCGGTATAGCGATAGAGTGTTTCGCCGAAGAGTTTGAAGCTGGGGGACTGATAAGACGCAATTTACCGGCGAACCTCACTCAGACCGCACCGGTAAATTCAGTATTATCGTTAAGTTTTTTACGATAATACGCGTCAATGACAACCGGAGCAGTCAGTTTTAACCCAAGTGCCGCTCGCTTTGAAGCCGGTTGCCGCTATTCCCAGCAGAGCGCCTCTGTAATATGGACCATTGCTATAGCCAGTGGGAATAGGCGCCATCGATGGAGGAACAGTGGTACCTTTTGGCACATTGTCACCAGCAATCAAGGTTACGGGACCTGGCGCAATTTCGCCGCCGAGTGCGCCGCCCCCCATGCCGCCGCTGATCTTGTTGAGCTCAGGTCCCAAGTCATTGAGGTTGACCAAAAAAGCTTTGTTTTTCCAGCCATGCGCTGTTCCGGTATGGCACATGGTGCAGCGCAATGTGCCATTGTTTGCGGCTAGCCAGGAGGGAGCGGTGGCCGTTCCTCCTTGTGTGGTGTAATAAGCATGCCGTTGGTGAAGGTTGGCAATAGGAATCCCTCCCGTATCATTGCCGATGCCGCCAAAACCGCTGGGCAGCGCGGCGGGCAAAGGAATTGCGGCAGGGTCAGCATATTGACTATAGCTGTGACAGCGGAAACACAGCGTGTCACTCGCAAGGGTTGGAATGGTGTCCGTTTTCCATTCGCCTTTCAGCAGGAAATTATCGGTGCTACCGTGCGGTCCCCATGAGCTACCGTCTTCGCCGCCAACTGGTACCACGCCGTCGGCCAGGTTGGTGTGCGATCCATGGCAATCACTGCAATACATGGTCTGGCTGCCAACGGCGGGCACGATGGTGGTGCCACCATCAATATCGGAACCATTCCAAGGGCTGCGCCACAGATTCGGACTGGCGGCTATATTGTTGTTGGTGAGCAGAGCAATCGTGCGGCCGGTGACGTCCATCACCGGGTGCCAGGAACGGTAGTTGTTGGCGGAATAACTAAAGGCTGCGCCTGAATCTGTAGTGCTGGGAGGGGTTCCCATATGCATGGCCGGGGCTTGTAACTCCATGGCATTGTTGAGGTAATTGAGAACGCCGTTAGTATTTGAGAACGTGCCACCACTATAGCCCAAGGCCTCCGGGCTATTGTCATAGGCGTAATTGGAATGGCACTTGAGACAGACTTGGTATTCTCGCGTCACATAGGTGCTTGTAATTAAATTAGATGCGGCAGTGCCGCCATCCCCGCGTTTTACAGTAAAGCTGGATGGATCCACACCGAATTCGCTGGAAGAGTAGGTAGGCTCCACGCCAGTAATGCCGCGCAAAGATCCGGAAGCAATATTGTTGTGAGGTGCGCTGTCACCAGCGACGATGGTATGTTTATGCGTGCCGGCTACATCGGGAGTGGCGGACTCCGCATTGAACAAACGATTTTTGGTTGCGCGATGAGGATTGTGGCAATCGGTGCATTCGGTGTGGCGATTGGCAGAAGAGCCCCCTGCGCTTACTTTGCCCAGTAGCGCTTCCGACTCCATGAAGTCCTTGCCGCACTGGTCTCCGGCAGTATTGCAACGGCCGGTCGTGCCATTGGCGAGATGGCCGACACCGGCAGTTGTGCTGTCATCGAAGCTGCCGCCAATATTGTGCGCCTCTGGCTGCGCATCAATGGGCATGCGGATGGGTAACGTAAAATCACTTTTGATGTCTGGTACAGTATTCGTTGGAGAAATCTGGCTCAGCACGCTCGTGCCATTAGCGCTATGGCATTGGTAGCAAGTCTGCTCAATTGCAGGATTGCCGCCGCTCTTTGGGCTGGACAGGCTATCGGTTCCTTCGCGCAGCAGTCGCCTTGATCCCTGCACGGTGTGGGTGTCGTGGCAGTTGACACAGGATGCTTGCCACACCGGTGTGCTGAGAGGGAACTCGTTGGTGGTGGCGGCAGCGTCGAGATAAGTTTCATCTGCTACTAATTGGTTAGAGTGAGCCGAGTTTGACCAGGCGAGTCCTCCCTTATCATGACAGGCCAAACAAGTAATATCACTGGAAGCAACATACAGACCTCCCAATGGCGTCGCCTGCTGAAGGCGGTTTCCGCGCAAAAACTTAAGGGGGGGATTGGTACTTACGGTATCGAGAATATGGGGGTCGTGGCAAGTGATGCACTGTACCTGGTTATTTTCCAAAGGGAAGGTTGGCTTATCGCTAGCGGTACGGTTGCCCACGACCGTAATGCCGTTGTTAACAACCGGGGGAGTGCGCAGTTCGCCATCACTTCCGGCGATACCACCGAGTGTGGTGTCATAGTTGAAGGAAATAGGGTGATCGTTGGATAAATCGATGCCTAGATTACGTGTGTAACCGGTGGTTGCTCCCGAACCGTCCGGCATTACACCGTTTGTACCAGTGCCGTTCATGGCAATGGCGACGGGACTTTTGCCCTCCAATACGCCGACAGTCCCGACCGCCAAGGTGCCATCATGGCAGGACAGACATACTTTAGAGCTGGCTCCAGGCGGCCCGGGTAGTGGGTTTGCATCCATGGATAGAGAAAAGTAGGGCGTGTAAGTGGCGTTGGATAATGCATGATTCCATAACGGTGCGCCGGCACTTTGATCTGCACCATGGGGGGTGTGGCAGAATACGCAGATCTGTGTCTGGCTGGTTGCCTTGACAGTACTGGGGCCACTGGCGGAAAGGTTATGTTTGGTGGCGCTCACATTCGACAGGATGACCGCAGACGCGATGCTGCTCACTCCCAGCAATACGGCAAAGCCCAGAAGTGTGACTGACCCCGGCAACGGGGAGCCTTGCCATATTTTCCTCAACATATAGGGTTGGCTCATGGCTGTGATGCCCCTAAAAATTGCAGTACCGTGATTCTGCCGTTGTACATATCTGCGATATAAACTTGATCATGGTTGTCGACCCAAACTCCGGATGGAAGATAGAATTCGCCGACCCCTTGGCCGCTACCCCCCAGCCCTAATAAAGTATGACCTTGATTATTGAAAACCAGCAAATTATCGAATAAAGATTCTATCACGTAAATATTGCTGGCGCTGTCTACCGCCACGCCTTTGGGGCGCACCAAGTCGCCTACAAATAGTCCGCGCTTGCCGAACTTTGCAATCATGTTGCCATCGGGGTCGAATACCTGGATACGCGAATTCAGGGTGTCGGTCACATAGAGTTTATCCGCAGCGAAGGCCAAATGAGTAGGAAAATTAAATTCTCCATCACCTTCCCCGCGCCGGCCTATGACTTTCAGAAATTTGCCCTCGTCGTCGAATACTTTGATGTCATGGGCGTGGGTGTCTGCAACATAGACTTGCCCCCGCTTGGCATCGCGTGCCAGCCCGGTAGGCCGTTTCAATATGTCATGCCCAAATTCACCTACCGGGTTGCCCTTTTTGTTCAACCGGAATACGCTGTGAAGCGCGGCATCTGCTATGAGTATTTCGTCCCTTGTCCCCAGAGTGATGCCGATTGGAGAAGCGAATCGCGTATGCCCGTCCGCCATTTCCCAGACTTCCAGCTTCCCGGCTGGTTTGTCAAAAACATATACTGCCCCGCGGCCAATGTCAGTAACATAAATACGGCCTTCTGCGTCCACAGTTCCGCTCTGCGGGCGTTGCAATATGACCGGTTGAGAATTAAAACCGGTCAGGCCGACTACCCAGTCGAATAGCTTGGAAGCAGTATTGCGGTTCGCCCAGTTATCGGGACGGAAGTTATCTTCTCCGGTTAATTGGCCTACGTAGCGGTAGCGGGGTTCGTCGGGCGATGCAGGCCACACCTTGGCAGCAACATTCTGACCGGTGTCGGCGAGGTTCATCACTAAATGATTATCCGAACAACCAGTTACCGATAAGGCCAGGGTAAGCAATACATAAGGTAGTGATCGAGTTGAATTCATTTTATTTCCCCGGCATTGGTATTGTGCATGACCCGATCAACATGATCAGCGCTAGTATGTTAAGAAACGGATAATCAAAATTATCGCTTATGAACACTTGGTTGTCACGGCACCCAACAATAGGCTGTGCAAAATGAAAGTCACCATTTCCCGGGTCCTCCGGTGGCATCCCCACCACGAATTCCGCTTTTTAGCCCGGGTAGTCCGGAATGGCATAGCTGGCAATTCTCCGGTCCCCATGCGATTTGGTTGTTATGGCAAGCGCCGCAGAATTTTCCATTTACAATGTCCGCCATGCGTATCTCATTGGCGCTTGCGCGCATCTTGAAGCCAATTTCGGTATGGCACACATTGCATTTGAAGCGGATGCGATGAAACCAGTGCGGAAAGATCACCGGACGCATCCCTGCTTTTTCCGCCCGCTTGTTGAGTATCACGTCGCCGTATTCGGCATACGTGGCAGATGGAATAAGCAGGGTAAACAAGGCCAGCAAAATCGCCCATATCGGCAGGCGGCGAATGAAAAATGATCGGTGAGGTACTGTGCAGTGCTTCATTCAATACGCTCGATCCGGAATTTCAGCGCGTGTACGCGGCACATTATGGCAGCGGTTGCACTCAGTGAGAGGGAAAGCTACTGCACCGTGGCAGCGACCGCAATACTCACCGTTCAGAATGTCAAGCATGCCAAACTTGGTGGCTCCAGCTTTGGACTTGAAAATTACTTCATGGCACGTACTACAAATCATCCATTCGGTATGTTGTTTGTGGGGAAAATTCACCATGTTCATTTCATCGGTGTTGCGGAATAACACATCCAGGTCAAATACCTCTGCCTGCGTGCTGGAACGGATGTTGAGGCGCGGCTTGATATTACCATTGCGCAGTGCCTGAACCCAATTGACCTGGTCGCCCGACCCATCGCGAGGTAACACGGACAGCGCTTCAGCAGGATTTTGCAGCAGCTTCAGAGAGGGATTGGCGGGATCGTGCAATTCATCCTGGGTGAGCGGCAGCCAATAGGATTTAATCTTGGAAGTCGGCTCGGCACCCAGAGTGGCTTGAGCAATGCTTAATCCAACGCATACAGCAATAAATCTTTTAGCAACACATTCTTTTTTCATGGGCATTCAGTTTCAATAGGCTAATCTGGTAACACCAATCCGACGGATTTTAGCGCAGTTTGAATATGTTTGATTGCCTCCAGCAAAGAATTGAGGGCAGATTGATGGTCGCCATGTGCAGCCTGCTGTTTGGCAGTGTCTCGCATCACTTGGCTTTCGTGGACATAGCGCTCGCTCGGGAAAGCCACTTTGCCGTGGCAAGCGCCGCATTTTTGTCCGAGCAGATTTGCCGCCATGCTGATCTGGTTGGCACCTTTCTGGTCGGGTGCGGTGAAACCAATGCGCAAACACTACGGGGCATATGTTTTGTGCATCTGAATAATTGTTGATGACTACATTGCCATATTCGGCTCTGGCAGGAAAACAAACTGAAAAAATAATGGCAAAAACAAGCAAAACAGGAGAGCCGCTTCCGGACTTTCAAAAGATTTATTGCCATTTTATTTTTAGAATGAACGATTCATGGTGAACAGCAGGGAGGATTGTGTAACCTTATTGGTTTTTGCTATGTGTGTATTAAGACGCAATTTCAGACGTCCAATGAAATAATTCAGATCATTGTCCCAAGAGATGCTTGATTGATCCCGGGTTGATAAGTCTTGTTGGTTAGATGCGTTTTGGGATAGTACGATATCAGCGCCAAGAATCTTCAGGCCGGATTCAAAAGTCAGGTTTTTTACTTCGAACAGTCGTTGATGGCGATAGGTCAGATCGGCGCTCGGAGTGGCAATGAAAGGAGTTGATACGCCGCTTGCTCCCGAACGAGAGGCTTGCAATGTCAGGTTGCCAACCAGGGACTGATTGCGTGCCAAACGCTCATTGCGGGACGCTTGCAGATTAATAAGCTGAAAAAAATCCTGCTTGCCGCTCAGGGTGCGAGAGTCACTGGCACGCAAACTTACCATGGTGGTTTCGTTACCTGCCGCCTCATTCCACACTAATGAACCCCTCGTATTCAGATGCGTAAAGGGAGAGCCTTTGGTGCTCAAGGCCGTGGATAATGCCTGGTTTGCATCCATCGTTAAACGCCCACTGCCCATGGCAGTGGTTTTACTCAGATCATGTCCGATGGACAAGCCTAACTGTTGCGTGCTACGAGTAGTCGTCTGATTTGAGTCGGTGGTAGTGGTGGTCTGATTGGAAAGGCTGGCACCGACATATCGCGTGTAACGGAAGCCATTAAGAGTGGTGGATTCGCGTTGGCCAAAGCCTTTCTGGGCAGCTAAGGCGGCGTCGGTAGATACAATCTGGATGCCATTGTTGTCGTTGACATTGACACTGCCATACATACGAAGCAAATGCGACCATGCATAGTTTGCGCCCAAGTTTAAATTGGTATCTTCAAATTGAGAAGTAGCAACCCCATTATTGCTGCTATTCGATCGGAGTAAGCGAGCGCTGCTGGTCAGCGTCATGGGACTGCCTTCGGGTCGCCAAGATGCAAAACTGGATAATTGCTGGGAATTATAATCGCTCTCCTCCAGCAGATTGCCACCAGTCGTCAGTGTGTAATTCGTTTTGATCAGATTGATAAAACTTGCTACTGATAAGGCAGGATCGGGTTGATAGAGATGGTTGGTAACCAAGGTTTCGGTCAGGTATTTATCCCCTCTAATAGGGTGCTCTATATTGTTCATGCTACCGACTATGCGGAATGTTTGAGGGCTGTAAAAAGGCTTCATCATTAAAGTTAAATTCAATTGCTTCGTGATATCTTCAGTACCTGAACTTGCTCTTCCGGCTCTGCTATAGATATAAGATACCAGACCGTCGGTCTTGCCATTCAGCGAGCGATAGTTTTGGGTCAGGCTAAGGCCACTTTTCAGATAGTCAGAGTTCGGCCCGCTTAAAGAGCCGCGCGCTTGGCTAATCGTTCTGTAAACTTGAGCTTCAAACGGAAAGCGGCTGTATTGCAGCACATTTAGAGCAGCGTCACCGGTAAGGTTTATATTCCCCGACTGGGTGGCAGCTGACTCACTGTGCTTGACGGTATTGGACCTGACCCCAATTCCTACGCCGCCCATCACTCGTGCGAACCAAGGCTGCCACAAGTATGACTTAGCATGGACATCGAGATTCACGCCTACGCCAAGCGATTGCTGCGAATAACTGGTTGAACCCATGTTATAAGCCTCATAGATATAGCCAATATCCCCCCCAATTGTAGAAAAAACCCGGATAGGGGCAAGCTGCAAGTGAGGTTTCTCATCGGGAAATGCCGGACTCGACCAGCTAAAAATCAGCCAGGCTACTCCGATGCTGGATATCCGGCCTGCGCCAGCCTTTCCATTTTTAACCCGTTTTGATCTAAGCATCTCGTTATTTGGTATTCATGGTCTGAAAAGTCATATGTAATTTTTAACCCGTAGTTTGCGAGTTGTATATGCAAGTCATCAGGGATTGGCATAGCAAACCAATCGCTCAGGCCACACGACATTTCAGAAGATCAGTGCAATGAATAAGGGGAGAGAGCAGATATACTCCGCGATCTTACTCACACATTTTATCTTTATCGCAAACCCTCATTTTGTTGTGGGCGAAGTAGCCCCCTCATTTTCGGCGGGCTTGATAGTTGTATTTTCAGTAGGTTTAACAGGTATTTTTTGGGCAGTGGGGAGCGGTAAGAAACGCGATTCATCCATGTGAATAGGGGTTTTCTTTTTGAGTTTTGCGATGAGGGAGCTCCATGCGGCATCGCTTTGTTCACTAAGCCACAATTCCTTCACACGATCCTTGGACGCCTCAAAACTGCTTGCTGGCGGCTGTATCCGGTCAACCAAGCGGAAAATTGCTACACCTTCCAGTAGCTTGACTGGATCAGAGGTTTCACCGGGTTGAAGCTTGCTTACAGTTTCCTCGGGTAGCCCGGGCAGCATCCCGGTATGCAAGTAACCCATGTCACCACCTTCTTCTGCGGTTGGATCACCGGAATAGTCGCGCGCCAATGTGGCAAAATCTTCGCCGGCTCGTATCCGCTTGACTAAGCCTGTCGCTTCTTCTGTTGCTTTTTGCCATTCTTCCCCGGTCGAAGACGGATCTACCTTCAATAGGATTACGGAGATTCGCGGCTGTGGAGGGGATGTAAACTTGGCTGGATGGGCATCATAATATTCTCGAAGCTGCTTGCCGGTCGGGGGTGGCACATCGCGCACGAGTTTTTCCAATTTGTTGCGAATGTTCTCATTCTGTAGTTTTCGGGTGATGATAGGCAATACCCGTGGACGCGCTGTCGGCCATTTTGGATCATTGGCAAAACGTTGTTCATACTTCTGAATTTCCTGCTTGACAGCTTCATTGTCCGGCTTCACCTTTCGGCGCTTGGCCTCTTGCACTATAAGAGTATCGTCTATCAGTTTATTTCCTACTTCACGTTGAAAGGCCGCAAGGGCATCTTCAGTTGGCTTGGCGTGATAGAACTTGTTGCTTGACTGGGTAACGTAAGCGTTTTTGTAGTCCTGCCAGGTAATGACCGTATTTCCTACGGTAGCAAATGCTGATGTTGGCTTTTTGGCACCGGGTTGGCCAATTGGTTTGGCGGCACTGATTCCCGCACAAAGGAGCATTCCCCCCAGAAAAAATGTCAGTGATATGCTTTGAATGTTACGGGTTGTGATCGATTTCACTATCAGTGCCTCTCGTATAAATGATTATCTGCTGCAATTGGACTTGAAGTTAAGTTGTTTGCGCTAAACTAGCGCAAGGTTTCAAGCGTTTTCATTATCCATTACGTTTAAAAATTACCGGACATATGCCTGTTTAGCATAGTGGGTACTGCTATCTGTGTCAAATGAGTGTATGCCAATTCAGCCTCTTTTTGGCCAAGGAAGACTGATAAATTTTGTTCGATTGTTCTTGTTGAAATGCATACTTTGTGAGTTGTTTGGCGCTTAATTTTTGGGGGCAAGTATGAACACAGCTCTTAGGTACATTTTGTCAGGCACAGGCGCACTGGTTTTCATTGCAGTAGCAGTGGGTGCTTACCTGATGGCGACTTTCAATCCTGACGATTACAAGGCGCAGATTATCCAGTCGGTGAAAGCCAGCACACAGCGCAATCTGCGCCTGGATGGCGACATCAAATTATCATTCTATCCCCGCATTGGCGCCCGTTTGAGTAAAGTGTCGTTGTCCGAATTCAGAAGCGAGCAGGAATTTGCGGCGATTGAATCTGCGCAGATATCGCTTGCACTGCTGCCATTGTTGCGCAGGCAGATTGTAGTGGACGAAGTGGTGGTAAGTGGTTTGCAGGCTACACTGATCAAGCGTAAGGACGGCACGAGTAATATCGACGACCTGCTGAACCATGCCGGACAAAAGTCAGATCAGAAGCAGCAAGAGGGTGCCGGCGACTCGTCGATCAAATTCGATATCGCTTCCGTATCCGTGGAAAAAACTGATTTAAGCTATCACGATGAAGGCAGTGGCGCACAATATGCGATCAAGAATTTGAATTTCAAGACAGGACGCATCGCCATCGGCGTGCCCGGCAAGATTGATTTATCGGCCGTCATCCAGGGCAATCAGCCCAAGCTGGATATCAACGCGCAACTTAAAGCCACACTGACCTTCGACCTGAACAAGCAAAATTACCAGTTACAGGGACTCGAGCTGCAGGCGAGTGGAGCGGCCATGGATATCAATGACCTTAAAGTCGTCGCCAGTGGCGATGTGAGTGCGAACCTGACCGCCCAGGAGTACGCCACGAAGAAATTCGTGTTGAAGGCGAGCGGCGTCAAAGTCAAAGATAAGTTTGAAGCCACGTTCGATGCACCGTCATTGAATCTCACCCAAGAAAAATATTCAGCCGACAAGTTGACACTGGACGCCACTTTTGGAAATATCGTTGCAAAACTTACCTTACCTGGAATAGAAGGCAATACACAATCGTTCCAGGTCAGCGCACTGAGCCTGGATATGGATATGAAACAGCCGGAACAGACGTTCAGGGTGAAACTCAGTTCACCCTTGTCAGGCAATTTCAAAGCGCGGCAATTCAATTTGAGCAACCTCAGTGTGGATGTGACGGCTACTGGCGACAAACTGCCGAACAAATCGGTGAGCAGCGAGATGAAGGGCAATATGCAAATTGATGCCGCAAAAAAAACCATGCAGGCGAATCTTACCGGCGGCTTTTTGCAAAGTCAGATCAAGGCAAATATAGGCGTGAAATATTTTGCCAATCCGGCAATCAATTTCGATGTGGATGTGGATCAGCTCGATGCTGATTTGTATCTGCCGAAAAAATCTCCCGAAGCAACCCCGTCGCCATCGAAACAACCAGAGCAGCCGCTGGATTTGTCCGCGTTGCGCACACTGGATCTGGACGGAAATCTGCGTATCGGCGCCCTGAAAATAATGAATGTAAAATCCACTCAGCTGCGCGTGGATGTGAAGGCGCATAACGGGCTGGTGAATCTCAACCCGCTGTCTGCCAGTCTGTATCAAGGTCGCATGAGCGGCAGCATGATCGTAAACGCGCAAGCCACGCCAAGCATTGCCATTAATCAGAATTTGAGCGGCGTCAACATCGCTCCCTTGCTCAAGGATGTGCTCAATCTTGATATGCTGGAAGGCAATGGCAACGTCGCTGTTAATCTGACCATGCAAGGCAATACCGTTAGTGGGATGAAAAAAGCGCTGAATGGCAAGTTATCGCTGAATCTGGCAGACGGTGCGCTCAAGGGTATCAACCTGCCCAAGCTGGTGCGAGGTGTGCAGTCATTAAGCACGAGCAGCCAGATTCAAACCATGGGCGTAAACAAGGATGAAAAAACCGACTTCAGCGAATTCAAGGCGAGCTTTAAAGTGAATAACGGCGTGGCGCACAACGATGACCTCGCGATAAAAGCGCCGATGCTGCGCATCGCAGGGAGCGGCGACATTGATATCGGCAACGAAAATCTCAATTATCTGGCGAAGGTCACCTTGTCCAAAACCGAAGGCGGCGGCACAGCTACTTTTCCGGTGCAATTGAGCGGGCCGTTTACCGACCTC
>JBDTPU010000095.1:0-9244 GCA_039932535.1 Gallionella sp.
GCCTGGGTTGTTGTTGGTGGCGCCGACCACGTAGGCAGTCGCCGGCATAGTCGAATTACCGCTCGCAGTTCAAATTGTTCGTGCCAATATCCGCAAGAAAGTGCTTCGCCACTTTCCCTACAACGTTCTCTATTCCATTGAGTTGGATAAAATTGTAATCGTCGCCGTGGCGCACCAGAGAAGGCGACCCAACTATTGGCGCAATAGGCTGAAGAAACTAGCTTAGGGTACCCTACAAGAGTTTAATCTTGCTGCAAATACAACTCTTCCACTTTCTTCCTCGCCCAAGGCGTCCTGCGTAAAAATTTCAAACTGGATTTGATGCTGGGATCATGCGTGAAGCAGCGCACGGGCACAGCGGCAGCCATTGCTTCCCAGCCGATGTTCTCGGAGAGTTGTGTGACGATCATTTCGAGGGTGATGCCGTCCAGATTGCGGCGGGCTTCAGGTTTTGTGTTGGCGTTCATGGCGGTATTTTACGCTTCCGGCATTGATGGTGTCCTGCACTTGAGGCAAGATGCGCGCTTGCAGTTCATCCAATCAAGCAAAAGAGAATAAAACAATGGGCGCACAATGGAAAGCCAGACACAAGGAAATCGCGGCGAATGCCAAGGGTAAAATCTTCGGCAAGCTGTCCAAGGAAATCATGGTTGCCGCGCGCGGCGGTGCTGACCCGGACATGAACTCGCGTTTGCGCCTGGTGGTTGAGCAAGCCAAGAAAGCCTCCATGCCGCGCGAGACGCTGGAGCGCGCGATCAAAAAAGGCGCAGGCCTGCTTGATGGCGGGGTGCATCTGGAACGGCTGGTCTATGAAGGTTTCGCGCCGCATCGCGTGCCCGTCATCGTCGAATGCCTGTCGGACAATCTCAATCGCACCATGTCCAGCATGCGTGTGTTGTTCCGCAAGGGGCAGCTCGGTGCGGCGGGTTCCGTGTCGTGGGATTTCAACTATCAGGGCATGATAGAAGCAGTGCCGAATTCCAAACAGGCCGACGCAGAAGTCGCGGCCATCGAAGCGGGCGCGCAGGATTTTGAGCCTGCCGAAGATGGCGCAACGTTGTTCATCACCGACGCGACCGATCTGGATGCGGTGTGCAAAGCCTTACCCGCGCACGGCTACACCGTGCAGTCCGCGCAGCTAGGCTACCGGCCAAAAAATCCGGTCACGCTGAGCGACGCCGAACGCGAAGAAGTGGAAATATTCCTCGAAGCGATTGATGCGGATGATGACGTGCAAAATGTTTATGTGGGGTTGGCGGGGTAGAGCACGTCATTCCCGCGCAGGCGGGAATACAGCAAGACATAGTGCCTTTTTGTTTAAACCTAAGGAACCGCTGAATAAGTGGTGAATGCGGTTCGATACATTTGGCCGTACCTCGAAACTTCGCTATGCTTGTTTTCCGTTCGTCCTGAGTGCCCCGCGCAGCGGGGTGTATCGAAGGGTCGAACGGAAAACACTCACCGTGAACGGGCTTGTTCAGCGTTTCCCTAATGGATTCCCGCCTGCGCGGGAATGACGGCAGCCCTGAATTATGTAATTTCCCCTCGCTACGCTCTCCCTCTTGAAGGGGAAGGGACGGCAGCCAGACTTTGAATTACAATCTCGCCCATTCACTCAGCCGGAACACATCGTGCAACAACTTACAATTACCCGTCCTGACGACTGGCATCTGCATTTGCGCGACGGCGCGCTGATGCAATCGGTGGTGTCGGATACCGCGCGGCAATTCGCCCGCGCCATCGTGATGCCCAACCTCAAGCCGCCGGTCACCACCACCGCACAGGCATCCGAGTATCGCGCGCGCATTATCGCCGCGCTGCCGCATGGTGCGAAAACCGGAGATGCGAAATCGGGGGCCGCGAAGTTCGAGCCGTTGATGACGCTGTATCTCACTGATAAAACTTCGGCGGAAGAAATCCGCAAAGCCAAACAAAGCGGCACCGTGCATGCGATCAAATATTATCCTGCGGGCGCGACGACCAACTCCGATGCGGGCGTGACCGACATGCGCAAGGCCTATCCCGCGCTGGAAGAAATGCAGCGCTGCGGCATGCCGCTGCTGGTGCATGGCGAAGTAACCGACCCGGCGGTGGACGTGTTCGACCGCGAAGCAGTTTTTATTGAGCGCGTGCTGCAACCGTTGCTGAAAGATTTGCCCATGCTGCGCGTGGTGTTTGAGCACATCACCACCCAAGATGCCGCGCAATTCGTCGCGAGTGCGCCTGACAACATCGCCGCGACCATCACCGCGCATCACTTGCTCTACAACCGCAACGCGATGTTCAAAGGCGGCATCCGCCCACACTACTACTGCCTGCCGGTGCTCAAGCGCGAGACGCATCGCGAAGCACTGGTGCAGGCCGCTACCAGCGGCAACAAAAAATTCTTCCTCGGCACCGATAGCGCGCCACACGCGCAACACACCAAGGAAAACGCCTGCGGCTGCGCCGGCTGCTATACCGCCCACGCGGCCATTGAGCTATATGCCGAAGCGTTCGAACAGGCCGGTGCGCTGGACAAGCTGGAAGCTTTCGCCAGTTTTTATGGCGCAGATTTTTATGGCTTGCCGCGCAACACGCAGCAGATCACGCTGCGCAAAGAAGAATGGCAAGTGCCTGCGTCGGTGGGATTTGGCGAGCATAGGCTCGTGCCACTGAGGGCGGGGGAGAAGATGAAGTGGAAGTTGGTGGGGTGATGGTGTGCTTGTCGATATTTTTTAGGGTGTCTACTTTACATTAGACATTAAGAGGAAATTTATGCGATTCCAAAAAGTTTCAGCTATTGCTCTATTGTTAATTTCATTTTCAACCAATTCGGTTGCTCAAACAAAAGATTCAGAGTTCATAGAGTTCGTTAAAAAAACTAATGCATCTGATTTGGAAAGCGGCTTGCCTGACGTTCCAATCCCACAGTGGCTTGAAAGTGCTTTTGAGTTTGGGAAAACGGTAAATTGGGAGTTAAATGATTGCGGCGAAGGTGGAGATGGAAGAGATGCCCCCGCATGTGTTGAATTAAAAATTCCACAAAAAAATGGATATTATCTTCACATTAGTTCGTTAGTGGGCGTTACGCCAAAAAATGCGATGATCAAACCAAAACTTTGGATGGTATTTTTCTTCAAGTCTGAGGGCTATAAAACTCTTGATGTCATTACAGTAAAAACCATAGCTGAAGCAATTCGATTGTATAAAACCAATTTGGGTGAAAAGAAGAAATAACTAGGGACAGCCCGCGTAGGGCGCAATAACCAACGGGCATTGCGCCGGATGTTTTCAAATTTTGGAGAACTGCCATTCGGCGCAATGCGCTTCGCTTATTGACGCCCTACTTGTCGGCGGAATAGAACAGGTTGAAAAAGAACCAAAATCATGCCACTAGCTCCTTACCTCAACACTGCGCCCGTTCTCGGTGAACGGGTCTATCTCCATCCCTCATGCCAAGTCATCGGCGACGTAAAGATCGGCGATGACAGTTCCGTCTGGTGCAACTCGGTGTTGCGCGGCGACGTGAACCGCATCGTGATCGGGCGCGGCACCAACGTGCAGGATTTGACGGTGGGGCACGTGTCGCACAAGACTGCGGAGATGCCGGAAGGCTCGCCGTTGATCGTCGGCGATTATGTGACGGTGGGGCACTCGGTGATTTTGCATGGCTGCACCATCGGCAACGAATGCCTGATCGGCATGGGCTCGGTCATCATGGACGATGTGGTGATCCCCGACCGCGTGATGATCGCGGCGGGCAGTTTGATTTCACCGGGCAAGAAACTGGAAAGCGGGATGCTGTATATGGGTCGTCCGGCGAAGGCAGTGCGCGCGCTGACGAAGGAAGAGATTGCGGACCTGATGCATTCGGCTGAGCATTATATGGAGTTGAAGGATAATTATTTGAAGGGTTCTATGTAAACCCCTCCCGGCCTCCCCTTATCAGGGGAGGTATGCTGCCCTCCCCCTGAGAAGGGGGAGATGGAGGGGGTTTAGGCGGGAAGAAAAATTTTCAATGAGTACGAAAACAAAAGTAATTTACCAGCAAAAATCATTGATAGGAGTCGCCAATGTTATCTGAACAAAGCTGGTTCTACTGGGCATTGCTCTCCGCAGTTTTTGCGGCGATGACGGCGATCTTCGCGAAGATTGGACTGGAAGGTGTGGACTCGGATTACGCTACGCTGATACGCACCTTTGTAATTTTTCTGGTGTTGTCAGGTTTCGTATATTACGCCGGAAAGTGGAGTGATCCATTTGCGTTGAGTCGCAGGACCTGGCTGTTCCTCTCGCTGTCCGGGCTGGCTACCGGTGCGTCATGGGTTTGCTATTTCCGTGCACTGAAATTGGGTGAAGCTTCCAAAGTCGCGCCGGTAGACAAGTTCAGCCTGGTGCTGGTGGCGATCTTTGCCGTCATTTTTCTGAATGAGCGTCCCAGCCTGCGCGAGTGGCTGGGGATATTTATGGTGGGCGCGGGTGTGGTTATTTTAAGCTTTAGAAGATAGGAACTTTGGACGATCGTAATCGTCCATGCGTATCGGTGAGCCTTGGTCACGCGCGAGGATTTCAGGAATGAAAAAATTATTTGCCGCAATGTTGTTGATGTTGCTTGCTGCCTGCCAGAGCACTCCCAAGCTCGAAGACGATACGCGCTACGTGAGGCTGGCGCGGGTGGTGGATGAACATGAATTCACCGAGATTGAACGCAGGCAGGCGAAAGCAAATATGTCCAACGACAGCGGTATGGGAATGGGCTTCGGGTTCGGTTTGGGGATCGGCAGCGGCGGGAGCTTTGGCGGAGTGTCGCTGGGCATGGGCGGCATGATGGGTGATCGGCGCGATAGCCGCGAACCGCCGCAGGTCGCTTACGGTGCGAACCGCTTCACCGTGCAGACGCTGGATAGCCAGAAGCGCGTCGAGGTGATGAGCTACGGGCATTATAAGGCGGGCGATTGTGTGAAGGTGCTGGTGGATCATCCTACTGCGTTTCCGCGCTTCTTTGAACTGAAGCCGGGAGAGCACTGCGAGTAGGCCGACGTCAACCGGGCGCATCATTCCACTTATAAAAAATCCGGCGAAATAACCAGACGCAAGGTTACTTGTTCCGTGCCTTCGCGCCGACTGAACCACCATACTGCGCCCTTCTTGATGCTCAAGGATGAGGCCTCACATCGCAGCAGTTGCGCCGCGACTTCACCCAGCGTCGGCTGATGTCCGACCACGAGTACCGTGCCTCCGTCATCCGGCCAGTGCGCCGCCTGGAATATGTCCTGTGCGGAAGCGCCCGGTGCGATGCCTGATACCAAGGTAAAGTGATCGGTCAGCGCGCTGACGGTTTGTTGGGTGCGCGTGGTGGGACTGACCAGAATGCGGGTGTTTTCGGGCAAATGCTGGCGTAGAAAAACAGCGATTTTCCCGGCATGTTTGATACCTTTTGCGGTGAGTTCGCGTGCGTGGTCGGGCGAACTGTCTACCGCTTCCGCGTGCCGCCACAGGATCATGTCCATTAGAGCCTCCAAGATAATATTTGATTTTCAGCATATACCGTATACACTGTTTGCACCACTTTAAAATGAAGGGTAATGATATGACAACCAAAAAAATTGCTGCGACGGCAGCCAAGGCTACAGTAAAGAAACTGGCCAAATCCGGCGTTAAACCAGATGCAAAAAAACCGAAAAAAGAACACAAGAAAAAAGTAGTGCGCGACAGCTTCACTATGCCGCAAGAGGAGTACGCAAAAATCGCCGAGATCAAGGCGATTTGCCTGAAGTCAAAAATGCATGTCAAGAAAAGCGAAGTGCTGCGAGCCGGTCTGAAGCAGCTGGCTGGTCTGAATGCCACGCAATTGAAGAAGGCGTTGGGCAGTCTGGAAAAAATTAAAACTGGCCGCCCGCAGAAACATTAATGCCATCCGCCGCGATTAATATGGTGCGTTTATTGATCGCCATTTCGTTCATGCTTTTCGCGGCCAGCGGCTTGGCCGAAGTATTGCCGCATCACCAGTTGCGCATCGCGCTTCATCCGGAACAACATACTCTGGCAGCGGAGGATCGCATCACGCTGCCGCGCGGTTCACCACGCACGCTGTATTTTTCTTTGCACCGCGATTTGAATCCCACTTCGCCCGATGCCGAAATCAAACCTGCTGACAGCATGCCGGAAAATTGGCTGAGGCAATATCGCGTCACGCTGCCCCGAGGTCATGATAATTTCACGCTGGTTTATGGTGGCGAAATATTCCACCCGCCGCAACAGGACGCGCGCGAAGCTCGCAGTTTTGAAAGTACGCCGGGGATTATCGCCGCAGAAGGCACCGTGCTCAGCGGCGACAGCGGCTGGTATCCGCGCTTCAGTGACGGCATGCTGACCTTCGCGCTCGACATCACACTGCCGCCAGGCTGGCGTGCGATCAGCCAGGGTAAAGGTCTTATCGCAAAAAACGGTAATACGGTTTGGCAGGAAAGCCAGCCGCAAGATGAAATTTATCTGATCGCTGCGCCGTTTACCGAATACCGGCAAAGTGCTGAGGGCATTGAGACGCAGGTTTATCTGCGCAAAGATGATGCAACACTTGCGCAACGTTATCTGGACGCGACATTGCGCTATCTCGCCATGTATCAGCGCCTCATTGGCCCCTATCCTTATGCGAAGTTTGCGCTGGTGGAAAATTTCTGGGAGACCGGTTATGGCATGCCGTCATTTACCTTGCTGGGCAGCCAGGTGATCCGCCTGCCTTTTATTATTGACTCTTCCTATCCGCATGAAATTCTGCATAACTGGTGGGGCAATAGTGTGTATGTGGACTATGCCAGCGGCAACTGGTCGGAAGGCCTGACGGCCTATATGGCCGATCATTTGTTGCAGGAACAAAAAGGCAACGGTGCGGAATTCCGGCGCAGCACTTTGCAGAAATATGCCGATTTCGTTTCCGCAGGCCGCGATTTTCCGCTCGCACAATTCACTTCCCGCCACAGCGCGCAAAGCGAAGCGGTGGGCTACGGCAAGGCGATGATGCTGTTCCACATGTTGCGCAGACAATTGGGTGATGATGTATTCACGCGCATACTGCAAAAATTTTACCGCGACTATCGTTTCAAACGCGCGAGCTTCGCTGATCTCGAACAGGCATTTTCGCAAGCGTCCACCGCGAAAAGAGGCGCAGATCTAAAATCATTCTTCGCACAATGGGTGCAACAGTCCGGCGCGCCGCAATTACGCTTGACATCGGCTCAAGCCCGCCGCACCGGAGCGGGCTATGAGCTCACTATCAAAATCGAACAAATTCAGCCCGGCCCAGCTTATGTTCTCGACCTGCCGCTCGCGGTCACCCTGGCAGGACAGGATGCCGCGTATTCGACCGTGCTTGAGATAAAAGACAAGCAAGCCGAATTGCGCTTGCCGTTCACCGCGCAACCTTTGCGCGTGGATGTGGATCCCGAGTTCGATGTGTTCCGCCGTCTGGATCGCGCGGAAATTCCTGCTGCGCTGTCGCAAATTTTTGGTGCGGAAAAATTGCTGATTGTGTTGCCGCGTAATGCAGCGCAGGAGTTGCGCGCGCAATATCTCGCCATCGCGCAAGCCTGGCAGAAACAGCCGTCGCGGGAAACCAGCATCAAATGGGACGATGAAATCACACGCTTGCCGAGCGAAGATGCGGTGTGGTTATTTGGCGAAGAAAATCATTTTCGCGGTGAATTCCAGACCGCGCTCATGCAAAGTGGAACGATGCTGTCGGAAGGCGGAGTCTGGCTGGCCAAAGAATATCAGCGCACCTTGGATGCGCTGGTGTTAACTACCCACATCGGGCAAACGCCGGTTGCCTGGCTGGCCGTGCCGGATGCGGCGATGTTGCCGGTGCTTGCCAGAAAATTGCCGCATTATTCCAGGTTCAGCTACGCCGCTTTCAGCGGGCCTGAAGTGACTAACCTTATCAAGGGCGTGTGGCCGGTAACGCGCTCGCCGCTGGCGCAGGGGGTGAAGCAGGAAGATGGCAGCAGCGTGGATGTGCCGCGCGCGAAACTGACGACGCGCGACAGTCTGGCAAAATAAATCTCATTTCATCTGAGCTCGACGTCAAATTTCAGTGCCTGCTTCGAGTCGTCCGTTGCGTCATTGCGTAATACTTCCACCTGCACCCGCTCACCCGCTTGCTTGTCAAACATGATGGCGCGCAGTTCGATCATATTCACCACCTTCACGCCATTGAGTGCAACGATGTGATCGCCTCTCCGCAGGCCGGCCACCTGCGCCCCGCTGCCGGACGTGAAATCGTTTACGTACACACTATCCTTATTCTCCAGGATCGCCACGCCCAGTTTTCCGGTTTGCGGTAACTCTTTGTGATCTTCTGGCAGCAACAAATAATCGGCGCTGCCCGGATAATTACTGAAATCACTGCCATTAAGCAGCAACGCACTTTGCTTACTGCCCAGCCGGTGATCCAAGCGCTCCGGAATACCATCGCCGTACATAATATGCACCATTCCCGCCAGCACCACCATGCGCGATTGCGGATGCGTGTTCAAATAGCGCGCGGCGGTGTCCGCCATGGATGAATCCCACAACAACACACCCGCGACAAAATTTTCGAAGTAATTGCCTTCCGGATGGGAATCAAAAATCGCTTTCAGCCGCTGCCGGTAATGCTCGCTGGCAGGCTCCATAACATCCGGCGTTTGCGAACGTTCCTGCGCGGTCAGGCTGGACATCCCGTTCCTGAATACCTTGTTATGAATTTCATCGGCAATATTCAGTGCCAGCAGCGGGATATGTTTTTCGCGGGCGAATTCAAAAATAGGACGCAGCAGGCGAAAATCCACTTGCCAGCGTTTAAAGTATTCGGTTTTTATCAGCATCTCTCTTTCGTTGATGCGCCCGGCGATGTAATCATCGAGGTAGGGCTGGAAGGGCTGTTGAAAATATTCCACGCCTATGGCGAGGTCAGGATAACGTCCATACAAACTCTGGATAATGCGCAACTGATTCTGGTGGTGCGCCAGACTGTCATGAACTTCACCCACAAATATCGCGCGCTTTCCGCCAAGCTGTGCGCTCAGCTCATCGAGCATCTGCCGATTATTGATATCGAAAATTCGGGGTTTGGCAGCCGTGCCTGATTCCGCTACCGGCAATTGAAAACTGTGTTGCCCGTCGCGTTCGACCATACCGCATGCCGCACAGCAAGTAATCAATGCCAGAATAAGAATGCGTTTTATGATCATGATAATTGTGATTGGGATTTCAAGACCTGCCATTG
>JBDTPU010000096.1:0-1980 GCA_039932535.1 Gallionella sp.
AGCTGCCTATCGCGAACAAGATCAGGCTGATGTAAATCACCGGCTTGCGCCCATAACGGTCGGACAACCACCCGGCTGGAATCTGCAAAATCGCCTGGGTCAGTCCATAAGCGCCGAGCGCGATGCCGATCAGCAGATGGCTATCGCCGCCGGGCAGATGCTGCGCATAAATCGCAAAGATCGGCAGGATGATGAACAATCCCAGCATGCGCAGGCCGTAAATGCTGGCCAAGCCAAAGCTGGCGCGCCGTTCGGTCGCGGTCATGGTGTCGGGTATTGGTTGCATGGATATTTGAAAGTGATGAGAAGTCGCGCATTTTAGCAGGTCATCACGCTTGCTGGCAGATATACGCAATTGCCCCCAGCAGCCTGGGGTACCGCCCTGCATATATAACCCCTACACCCAAAAAAGAATCCCCTTCAGCCCCGGATTAAGGGGTGGGAAGGGGAAGAGACGGTTCCTGCTTACTGCAACATAATTGAATTACTGCAACATAATTGGAAGAATAATTGAAAGTCGAACTACCTGCATCCGCATTAAAGATTCCGGTCATACATGTTTTGGTTTTGCTCGACGCTTCCCCTTCTTTCGGGGGTGCCGCTTTGCCGCAGCCAGTTCCATGCGGCATCTTCGTGCGCGGGATCAAAGTGCTGCACCTCCGCATGAATGAACGGCCTGATGATATTAGGCATGATATTCGCAAAAGCACCGTCCGCGACGACAGCAACTTTTTCCATTCTCTCGTGATGCTCCTTGACGAACTTCAGTTGTGCAAGCAGTGCGTGAAAATCTTTCCAGCCCGGAAATGATTTCGCCTGTATCAATACCCCGCGTAACTGCCCATGCCGTTCCAGATAATCATCTACTTGACTGGTCAGCTGGGTAAAGTCTGCCACCTCAAACGACCCTTCAGGACGCAGTACCAGTATCTCGTCGTCTTCTCGCAATTCGTAGTTAAGCATTTGGATATCCTCCATTAAATAAGGCGGAAATATTTCTCGCCCAATAAACATCTCGTTCGCCTGCAATCCTCGCGTACTTATTTTGATACGGTTGCAGTGTTCGAGCCATGCTTAAAAGAATGCTCGCTTCGGAAAGCTGCGTCTGTTTGTTACCACACTCAAGCCAAACTACTATTTGGCCTTAACATCTTCCCGTTGCGTTTAGCTGGTTCGACATAACCAGCCACTTAGCGCATGTTGGCTTTGTCGAAGGATAAACATGCTTCGACACGCTCAGTCCTGCTATTCCTTCGCCGTATCGTCACCATCCTGCTTGCTTTTGCCGCACCAGCCACGCATACCAGTCTGGAATTTTTCGCGTTCTTCCGGTGTCATCTGCTCCAGGCGATTGCGATGCCAGCGTCCATGACAACCATGACGGAATCCGCCGAACAAAATCTTGCTCAACACCAGCAGCCCCAAGGCTTGCAGATAACTGACCTCACTGGCTCCAGTAAACAATGTCGGCATCAGCCAATTCCATAGCGCCATCACCACCCAGCCCAATGCCGCAATGCCAGCCACCACTAACAGCCCGATCTTCCAGCATTTCGCCTTGCAACAATTTGTGCCCATCTCAGTTCTCCTTTAAATATTATTGAAACTCTCATAATTCACTATACAAATGCCGTCATTCCCGCGAAAGCGGGAATCCAGCAAGACATAGTGCCCTTTGTTTAAACCCACTGGATTCCCGCTTTCGCGGGAATGACGAAATGTGAATTTTTAGAGCTGCTCATAAATCGTTTGCAGCCGCGCGCGCAAATGCATCACCGCATAACGCTTGCGCGCCAGCAAGGTATTCACACCCACACCGCTTTCCGCCGCCAACTCCTTGAAGCTGCGCCCATCCAGTTCGTGGGCGATGAATACCGCGCGCTGATCCTCTGGCAGCTCGGCCAGCGCGACAACCAATTCCTCCAGCAACACTGCCCGCGCATAAGCCGCTTCCGGCCCGGCATCCGGCGATGGCAACAC
>JBDTPU010000097.1:0-4979 GCA_039932535.1 Gallionella sp.
GCTTTATTTTTTTCTTCGTCGGTCGCAGGCTTGATTCCCAGAATTTTTTTCTGATTCGGCCATATCAAACCCCAGACATTTAGCAACATGATCGTCCCCAGCCACGCCCCGATTCCGATCGGCACGTGGCCAGGCTGCAAGGCAAACGCGGCGCCCAAGGAGGATCCGAGCAAAGCCGCTCCCGCAAGCCAGGTTACCAGAGCAGACCAACGGAAGTAAAACAATGCGCGCGGCGCAACATGCTTGGTAATACCCGCTGCGGTGCTATCGGCAACCGCGGCTTTAAGCGCCGCGACTTGAACGAAATTGAAATAATAGAGCAGCCCTATCCACATAACGCCTGCCATCAAATGCAGCCAGCGCATTATTGCCGGTAAATAATCCATTATTGATCTCCTTAAAACTAAAAATTATTTGACCAGCGCCTGAGCAATGCTATAAAGAGCGATGGTTAAGATGACTCCGGAAATTACGGTGCCCCACAATGAATCCAGCGGATTTTTCATGATTTGGTTTTCCTTGGTGTTTGTAAAAAGGACTATCGTCAAGAGATATTCACATCTGACCTGAATACTACCTAACGTTTATTACTGAACAACTGTATAGCATTTTAATCGCAACGGCAATCAGTTAATGTTCCTCAATCCGCATCCAACTTTACAGGGACACCTTAAAAATAATCCAGATTAATATTCCCAGCAGCATCGCAACTAGTGCCAACAGCTGGTTGCTCCGCTTTAGCTGTGCCACTAATTTCCCCAATACATTTTCAATCGGTGCAGTAGGGCTTTTATTCAGATATTGGTGTAACAGGCGTGGCAGTTGTGGCACTAGAGTGGCATAGTTAGGGGCTTCGGCGTTCAATGATTTTAGAAATCCGCGCCAGCCCACCTGCTCATTTACCCACCGTTCCAGCCAGGGTTTGGCGGTTTTCCATAAATCCATCTCTGGATCGAGTTGCAAACCCAGCCCTTCAATATTGAGCAGTGTTTTTTGCAGCAAGACCAATTGCGGCTGGACTTCGATGCCGAAGCGGCGCGAGGTCTGGAACAGGCGCAACAGCACGCGTCCGAATGAAACTTCGCGTAGCGGCTTGTCGAAAATCGGTTCACACACCGCGCGTATGGCTGATTCCAGCTCATCCGGGCGCGTATCAATGGGGGCCCATCCCGATTCGATGTGTACCTCTGCGACACGTTTGTAATCATGGCGGAAAAACGCAATAAAGTTTTGCGCAAGATAATGTTTGTCAATGTCGGTCAGCGTGCCCATGATGCCGAAATCCAGCGCGATATATTGACCGTTTGCGGCCACTTGAACATTGCCCGGGTGCATATCGGCGTGAAAAAATCCATCGCGGAATACTTGCGTGTAAAAAATCTCCACCCCGTGTCTGGCCAGCTGGGGAATATCTATTCCGGCATTACGTAATTCTTCCACCTGACTGATCGGAATACCATACATGCGCTCCATGACCATTACTCCACTGTTGCAATAATCCCAATGCATTTCGGGGACTCGCAGCAGCGGAGAGTGGGAAAAGTTGCGCCGAAGCTGGCTGCCATTGGCCGCTTCGCGCATTAAATCGAGTTCGTCTTCCAGATGTTTTTCAAATTCGGTAATCACCTCGCGCGGCTTGAGGCGGCGGCCGTCTACCCATAACCACTCGACCAGGTCAGCCGCCACTTTCAGCAATGCAATATCGTGCGCGATGATAAGGGTGATGCCCGGACGTAAAATTTTGACCGCGACTTCACGGCCATCGGGCAGCACTGCAAAATGTACTTGTGCGACCGATGCACTGGCGACAGGGATATCTTCAAAGCTTAAAAAAACCTCTTGCAAAGGTTTCCGGTAAGCCGTTTCCAGTAATGCGACGGCTTGGGTTGAAGGGAAGGGCGGCACTTGATCTTGCAGCTTGGCAAGCTCGTCGGCGATGTCGGTCGGGATCAAGTCGCGTCGCGTAGAAAGCATTTGCCCGAATTTGACAAAGATCGGCCCGAGGTCTTCAAGCGCAAGGCGCAACCTCTCAGCGCGTGGCTTTGAGGTGTCGCGCAGGAACAACAGCCTATTCAGCGGTCCACGCATCCAGCGCACCCGGGCATGGGCAAGCAGAAATTCGTCCAGCCCGAAACGCAGCACGACAAAGATAATTGTGATCAAACGGAATATGCGCATGTTTAGATTTTTCGGGCAGCCAGCAAACGGTTTAAGCGTTGTTCCAGCCGCGCCACATCGTCGCGCAGTGTGTCTACAGCTTGCATGAATGTGGAGACTTGCTGCGGCTTGGCCAGTAACGGACGTTCCTCTGTCCAGTATTCCACTGCGGCCTGCGACAAATTTAATGCAGTGTCGCGCAACTGTTGCTGCCTACTCTGCAAGGTTTGCATGATGCGTTCCGCGGCGATGTCGCCGGTGATGTGGCTCAAGTCCTCCGCCGCATCCCAGCGCAGATTACGCGACAGAAAAAAAATTTCGGTCAACAACTCGGCATTGCCTTCGCTGCGAATTTCGGTATAGGCCGTTTCATCATGCACAGCGAGTCGCGGCAATAATGACGGCGCGATTACACACAGTGCATCGGCGCGCGCAGCGCTATCTGCGCTGCACAGCGAGCCATCTTCGAGTATCGTGTAAGCAAAAGAAAACGGCGCGATGTCAAACCGCGCCGTCTTTCCTGCAAATTGCGCGAGACGCTGTAATGCCCAGCTATTCTGCGTGAGCAGATGATTGAATGCTGCGGCAGAAGGACGGGGAAACACGATGATTTAATGCCAAGGTTCGGATTAATGCAAAGTGGTTTGCTGAATCCCTGCCAGTAACCAGACTGATTTCTGGTCGTGCAGATTTTTCTGCACATGCCAGATTTCATCCAAGCTTTCCGGCGTGCCGTTGTTCTCGCGCAACTGACCGGTGAAACGCACGCTGGCAATTGCAAAATCGCCCTCGTTCGCGACTCCCAGTAATTCACCATTAATTGCCAGCACCTCAGTTGTTTGCGGCGTGTTATCGCGTTCCTGCAGTTGCATCGAAATTTCGGCAAACATTTCCGGAGTGGTGTATTCGCGGATGTCGCTCAAGTCCTTGCGGTCATTCGCTGCCTGCAAACGGATGAACGAGGTCTTCGCACTACGCAGAAAACTCTCTATCGGGAAGTCTGCCGGAATGCCACTTGCGGCATTGGCAGAAGCGGGCGCGGAATTGCCATATACGTTCTGGCGCGCGGCGTCAGGCTGGGTGTAAGGCGCACCGCTGCCTGCATACTGCATAGGCTGTGGTTTGCGAAATTTCGAGATGAGAAACATTACCAGCCCGGCTACGAGCAATGCCATCAGAATGCCGCCCATCCCGTCGCCCAAGCCACCTCCTGCAAACATTGCACCCAAACCCGCGCCGATTGCCAAGCCTGCCAATGGGCCGAGCCACCGGTTGCCGACGGTTGAGGGTGCCGCACCTGCTGGAGCCGGCGCAGCAACGGGCGCTTGCGCCGGTTGCGAAGTCATCGAGCGCTGTTTGCCAAAACTGCCACCACCGCCAAAACGCTTGGCCTCTACCGTCGCGGCAAACAAACTCAGGCAGGTCAAAGCGATCGTCAACAACATTAAAAATCTTTTCATATATTCCTTAAATTATTGGATGAAGAAAATTATGATTCAAATTATAACACTGACCAAACTCCATCTACGGTTGATCCATAAATCGTTCGCGCAATTCTTCCAGATTCAAGTCGCATAAAATTTGCGTCAGTTTCTCTTGAGCATTATTTCTTGGTGCTCCCGTGCGACGTGCGATGATCAGTTCATTCTTCAAGGAATGTTCCCAGCCCACCAACTCTGTCACCGTCACTTGATAGCCATTCGCTTCCAGTCGCAAACAGCGCAGGATGTTGGTGAGATGGCTGCCGAATTCGCGGGTGTGAATCGGATGTCGCCAGATTTCAGACAAGGGGGTTTTCCCGAATGACTGATTTTTATTTTTGTTTAACAACGTCGCCACTTCGGCTTGGCAGCAAGGAACCAACACAATAAATTTAGCCTGTTTATGCAGAGCGAATGTGATCACATCATCGGTGGCGGTGTCGCAGGCATGCAGTGCGGTGACTACATCAATTTGTTCGGGCAGTTGCGAGGAGTGGATGGATTTTTCCACTGACAGATTCACAAATGACATGCGCACAAAGCCTAGTTTGAGCGCCAACTGTTGCGATTTATTGACCAGCTCTTCCCGGCTTTCGATGCCGTAAATATGCCCCGAAATATTTTCTGTCGCGCGCGCCTTGAGGAATAAATCGTAAACGATGAAACCCAGATAAGACTTGCCCGCGCCGTGATCCGCCAGCGTCAGATTTTTCTGGGTGACCAGTAATTCTTCAAGCAATGGTTCGATGAAATGAAATAAGTGATATACCTGCTTCAATTTACGTCGGCTGTCCTGATTAAGCTTGCCATCGCGCGTCAGTATATGCAGCTCTTTGAGCAACTCTACGGATTGGTTGGGTTTGATTTCCGGGATAGGAATCATCGCTGTTTAACCGAATTTTATTTTCATTGCCAACACAGTGCCTGCCAATACTAGCGTGACCAAGTTGGCGATAATGATCGGCCATGACTCAAGCAGGATGCCGTAGCCCAGCCACAACGCGACTCCTGTCGTGAACGAAACATACATGCCTAATGAGATGTCCGTAGTATGATTGGTGCGCCATACTTTCCACGCTTGGGGAATAAAGGCAGTGGTGGTCAGTGTCGCAGCAACACTCCCTACCCAGTCAGTAGTAGTCATAGGTATTATTTTACTGTTTCATTAGGCGGCAATTATAGCGTTGCGGAAAATGGCGCAGCGCATGGATAGATTTCAGGTGCGACTAGTTTACTAAAAAACCGTACATAGCATTTGACGGTATCAAGATGCCTTGCTATAGTAGCGGTCTTCGCTGACGCGGGGTGGAGCAGCTCGGTAGCTCGTCGGGCTCATAACCC
>JBDTPU010000098.1:0-3178 GCA_039932535.1 Gallionella sp.
AAAGGCGGCGGCAGTACCAGTAACGGACGCGACTCACACTCGAAACGACTGGGTGTAAAGAGCTACGGCGGCGAACTGATCAGCGCGGGCAGCATCATCGTGCGTCAGCGCGGTACCAAGTTCCACGCCGGCGACAACGTCGGCATGGGCAAGGACCACACGCTGTTTGCCAAGATCACCGGCAAGGTGGTATTCGCCATCAAGGGCGCGCAACAGCGCAGGACAGTTTCCGTCGTAGCCGCTTAACCGCACTCGTCGGAATAAACCAGCCCTATCGCAAGGTAGGGCTTTTTTATTTGTACCCTTCGACAAGCTCAGGGCGAACGGTGTTTAAAAAATTATGAAATTCATAGACGAATCCAAAATCGAAATCTTCGCGGGCAAGGGCGGCAATGGCATCGCCAGTTTTCGTCGTGAAAAATACATCGACAAGGGCGGCCCGGATGGCGGCGATGGCGGAAAAGGCGGCAGCGTGTACGCGCAGGCGGATCGCAATATCAATACGCTGGTGGATTATCGCTTTGCCCGCATGCACCGCGCCAAGAATGGCGAATCGGGACGCGGCTCGGATTGTTATGGCAAGGGCGCGGATGACATTGTGCTGCGCATGCCGGTCGGCACGGTGATCACTGACATCAACAGCGGTGAAGTGGTGGCCGATCTTGCTCACGATGGCGAAAAAGTTTTGCTCGCGCAAGGCGGCCTGGGCGGCCTGGGCAACATCCACTTCAAATCCAGCACCAACCGCGCGCCGCGCCAATGTACTGTCGGCACCGAAGGCGAAACACGCGAATTGCAGCTGGAGTTGAAAGTGCTCGCCGATGTCGGCCTGCTCGGTATGCCGAACGCAGGCAAGTCCACTTTCATCCGCGCAGTTTCTGCCGCGCGCCCCAAGGTCGCTGACTATCCATTCACCACCTTGCATCCGAATCTCGGCGTGGTGCGCGTGTCGCATGAAAAAAGTTTTGTCATCGCCGATATTCCCGGATTGATCGAAGGCGCGGCGGAAGGCGCCGGGCTGGGACACCAGTTCCTGCGCCACCTCGCGCGCACCCGCGTGCTGCTGCATCTGGTCGACATCGCGCCAATGTATGAGGGAGTTGACCCGGTGCAAGAGGCGCGCGCGATCCTCAACGAGCTGAAAAAATATGATCCGGCCTTGTATCAAAAGCCGCGCTGGTTACTGCTGAACAAGATTGACCTGCTGGAAGACCGCGATGAAAAAGTCGCCGCCTTTCTCAAAGAGTTCACCGACTTCGACCGCTATTTCGTCATCTCGGCGATCAACGGCGAAGGTTGCAAGGAATTAACTTACGCGATCATGGATCATTTGCTCGCGATGAACGAACTGGAGCAACAAGCTGCGGCGGACAACGCGCAGGAATCGGACGCGAATTCGCTATAATCCAACAACGACAATTCATCCACGAAAAACACGAAAGGCACGAAACAATCGCTGATTGTTGGCGAAATGATTCACACACCAAGCATCTATACCTTGTATAAAATCCTCTTGGTTTTTTCGTGATTTTCGTGTTTTTCGTGGACAACCATTTTTGAATATAAAAACCATGAAAACCGTATTGACCCAATGCAAGCGCATCGTCGTCAAAGTAGGCAGCAGCCTGGTAACCAATCAAGGTGCGGGTCTCGACCTCAACGCGCTGGGCAACTGGGCGCGCCAGATCGCCGCGCTCAATGCCGAAGGCCGAGAAGTCATACTGGTATCTTCCGGTGCGATTGCCGAAGGCATGCAACGCCTCGGCTGGAGCACACGCCCTACCTCGATCCACGATTTGCAGGCCGCTGCTGCCGTCGGCCAGATGGGTCTGGTGCAAGCCTATGAAAGCTGCTTCCGCCAACATGATTTGCATGCCGCGCAGGTTTTACTGACACATGCCGATCTGGCCGACCGCGAGCGTTACCTGAACGCACGCGCCACGCTGACCACGCTGCTGTCACTGCGCGTGATCCCCATCATTAACGAGAACGATACCGTTATCACCGACGAAATAAAATTTGGCGATAACGATACGCTCGGCGCACTGGTGACTAACCTGATCGAAGCCGATGTGCTGATTATTCTTACTGACCAGAGCGGGCTTTATACCGCCGACCCGCGCAAGGATTCCAATGCCACATTAGTCACCGAAGCGCTGGCGGGCGATGTGCAACTGGAAAGCATGGCGGGCAGCGCGGGCAGCCACATCGGACGCGGCGGGATGATCACCAAGATACTCGCCGCAAAACGCGCGGCACGCAGCGGCGCGCATACCGTCATCGCCTCCGGGCATGAGCGCGATGTGCTGTTGCGCCTGATGCAAGGCGAATCCATCGGCACATTGCTCACCGCGCCGACGCTCACACTCGCGGCGCGCAAACAATGGCTCGCCGATCATCTGCAAGTGGCGGGGAAATTGGTGCTGGATACGGGAGCCGTGAAAGCATTGCGCAGCGATGGCAAGAGCTTGTTACCGATCGGCGTGAAGAGTGTGTCCGGAGAATTTAAACGCGGCGCAGTGGTTGCGTGCGTGGGGGAAGACGGGCAAGACATCGCGCGCGGCCTGATCAATTACAACGCCGAAGAAGCGCGCCGCATCGCGGGTCATGCCAGCCAGGAAATCGAGGTCTTACTCGGTTATGGGGGTGATGCGGAAATCATTCACCGGGACAATCTGGTTCTGTTGTAAAACTCTTATTTCCAGAGTTGGACGACGGCATCGTCAATTTGCGCAGAAAGCATAACTGTGGGAATATTCCCTTGGTATCACACATGTGGTACCTCATGCCATTGATCCAATTTTTGGAGAATCCCATGTCAAGAATACGCAACGTCGTCCTGCCCGCCCTGCTTCTTTCACTCTTGACATTATCGGCTTGCGCGACCAAGCCGCATGAGGAACCGGTCGCTGCGTCAGTTCCGGCTGAAGCGGCAGCCCCGGTTGAAAATACGACTACAGATGAAGTTGCAACCCCGGTCGAAGCGCCAGTTGCACCGGTAGTTGCACCAGAACCAGCGCCCGCTCCGGCAGTCGTTGCCGCCGAACAGCCAACTCCAAAACAGGCAGTACACAAAGCAAAGAAAAAGCTGGCACAGGCCAAGTCTATCCCACCCGTAGCTGCGCCACCCATACCGGTTGAAGCACCAGTTCCGGTTATGCAACCAGAAGCACCAATG
>JBDTPU010000099.1:0-1621 GCA_039932535.1 Gallionella sp.
TGAGGAAAGTGTCCGAGCCGTGCAGGTCGCTGACCATGCCGCCCGCTTCGGTAATCAATAGTGTGCCTGCAGCGATGTCCCAGGGCTTGAGGCCGGTTTCAAAAAAACCGTCGTAGCGCCCTGCGGCCATCCATGCCAGATCCAATGCGGCGGAGCCGGGGCGGCGCAGACCGGCGGTCTGTTGCATCAGGTCTTTGAAAATGCCGATGTAGGCATCCATGTGCTCGAACCTGGTATACGGAAATCCGGTGCCGATCAGACTGTCGGCCAGATGCAGGCGTTTGGTGACGCGCAGGCGTTTGTCGTTGAGGAACGCGCCGCGTCCGCGCGTGGCGGTGAACAGTTCATTCTTGACCGGGTCGTAAACTACGGCTTGGGTAATAATCCCTTTGTGCTGCAAACCGATGGACACCGCGTATTGCGGGAAGCCGTGCAGGAAATTGGTCGTGCCATCCAGCGGATCAATGATCCAGAGATATTCCGATTCGCCTTGGCTGCCGCTCTCTTCTGC
Organism: Gallionella sp.; assembly: GCA_039932535.1. Taxonomy (GTDB): domain Bacteria; phylum Pseudomonadota; class Gammaproteobacteria; order Burkholderiales; family Gallionellaceae; genus Gallionella. Next base: position 512 of record JBDTPU010000099.1, read on the forward strand.
TAAAATCGCGTGATCCGGATAAGCGTCCAGCAAAGTTTCGATGATGATTTGCTCGGCGGCTCTATCCACTTCGCTGACAAAATCCGCGTGGGATTTTTTGGTGATGGTGAGATGATCGATCTTGTCGGCGGAACGATGGATCAGATTGCCGGCGCGACGCGCGGCTTTCACCGCGATGTTGAGCATGGGATGCATGGTACGACCTTTTTAATGAAAGACCATCGGACAACTACTGCGCTTACTCATACGGCGTTAAAAAACAGCTCAAAATCCTCATGTATACAAAATACATTCCGGGTTTTCGCTATTTTTTGCCTTGTCTGAGTTGCGCTCGCTACGTTGTGCGAAGGTCTTTAAGCTTAATGAACGATAGAATCAGGATTGTCATTCTAGTTGGTATTGTGTCTTGAATAAACTTAATCCTTTGGCAACCGTCCGTGTGGTACTCAGCCACACCACCCATCCGGGCAATATCGGTGCGGCTGCACGCGCGATGAAGACCATGGGTCTGCGTCATTTATATTTGATTAATCCGCGCCATTTTCCTGATGTTCAAGCCGATACGATGGCGGCGGGCGCCGTCGATGTGTTGCGCGATGCGGTAGTGTGCCAGTCCATAGACGAGGCCTTGCGGGGCGTGGTGTTCACGGTGGCAATGACGGCACGGTTGCGCGATGTTTCCAGTGAAGTGAAAACACCGCGCGACGCAATGCCGCTGTTGTTGCAACAGGCCGCCTCGCAGCCGGTGGCGTTGCTGTTCGGCACCGAAATGTCTGGCCTGACCAACGAAGAAATAGGCAAGGCGCAGCTGCTGGTGAACATTCCTGCCGACCCGGATTTTTCTTCGCTTAATCTTGCCGCTGCGGTGCAGGTGATGGGCTATGAGTTGAGCGTGGCGATGCAAAACTATTTGCCGAGCGTGCCGGATACCCATCCCGCGTCGCATGAGCAGGTGGAAGGTTTTTTTGCGCACATGGAAAAAACCTTGTTCGAGATTGGTTTCCTCACTACACAAAATCCTGTGCGGCTGATGCAACGCTTGCGCCGCTTGTATGCGCGCACGCGGCTGGAGCAGGAGGAGATCAATATCCTGCGCGGCATATTGAGTAT
>JBDTPU010000100.1:0-3443 GCA_039932535.1 Gallionella sp.
AATCAAACCCCTCCCGGCCTCCCCTTGTCAGGGGAGGAGTAGCCGGTAATTGCCAAACTGTGCGCCCATTATGTTGCAGTGAAAAGGCGACATCGGGGCGCGACAATGCGATGCGCTTGAAAGCCTCCTCGCACCACGCGTATTCGGTGGATTCAGTCTTCAGGAATTTGCGCCGCGCTGGGGTATTGAAATACAACTCGCGTATTTCTACCGTCGTGCCTTGCGCATGGTTGGCAGGCCCGGATTCGCCAAGATGTCCGTCCGCGGCTTCAAGTTTCCAGGCATGCGTATCAGAAGCAATCCGGCTGGTCAGGGTGAGTTGCGCTACAGCCGCAATACTTGCCAGCGCTTCGCCGCGAAATCCCATGCTGGCGACCCGTTGCAGATCGTCCAGCGAGGCGATCTTGCTGGTGGCGTGGCGCATCAGCGCCAGTGGCAGTTCTTCTTTGGCGATGCCCGTGCCATTGTCACGCACACGCAGTAGTTTGATACCGCCTCCCTCCAGTTGTATTGCGATGTCGGTCGCTCCCGCATCAAGGCTATTCTCCAACAGCTCCTTGAGTGCAGCAGCGGGACGTTCGATCACCTCACCGGCGGCGATTTGATTGATGAGCAGGTCGGGTAATAGCCGGATGGCAGACATGGGAGCAACAACAGAGTTGGATGTGCCGGGAATTATAACGGAGAAGCGGCAATCGCTTTGCTGCGATGGAGCTATTCGCCCCAGTCAAAAGCGCTTTGATGTACTTGCACCCAATGTGGGTTTGCGCCTAGACTTTGTTCTGAATAGGACGCTACATTCACTTTGTAGCTGGGAGTACTGGTTGCTTGTACGTATTTATTTAATTATTTTATAAAGGAGAATGTCATGAAACAGATTTATGCTTTGTTTGTTTGTATTTCCCTGGGTGCGTTGGTAAATCCGGTTTTGGCTGAGGATGTAGTAGCGGCTGGTTCGGATTCAAAAGGGACTACGTTGAGTTCAACACCCACCAGCCGGGATTCAACAGCGGCGAATTCTGGTTCGATTACGATCACTTCACCGGTAAATGAGACAGTCCTGTCAGATGGCGGAAACAAGCTGGAATTTAACGTCCATCTCAGCCCCACTGGTCATCACGTCCATGTTTATATCGACGACCAGGCTCCCATCGTTTATCGTGATGTCAGCCATTGTCCATGCAGCATTGATTTGCCAACACTATCGTCGGGTAAACATACCATCGTAATTAAAGAAGCTACCTCCAGCCATGCGCTGACCGGGGCGCAGGCTTCTGTGACAGTCACAGCTCGATAATCGTGTGCTGCAAAACCTTACTTATGCGCTCATCCAGGTTTTCCATAATTTTGGTGCGGTGACTGTGGTAGGAACTGCCGCATCTGCGCTGTGGTTGGTGCGTGGAGATGCGGCGGTGCAGGCTCGGCTGGCCTTGCTCACCGCTATAGTATGGGCAGTGCAAATAGCAAGCGGAATGCTTTTCGGCATTTCGACTTTTTATTATGAAGGCCATCTGCCGGATATTCATGGCATAGCGATAGATGCGCTGTTCATCAAAATAGGCTGTGCTTTGGCCGGCTTTATTCTGGCTATCGCGTATATAAAGTGGAGTGCAGGATGGGCGGCTCCGAAGCAACTTCTTGCGTGGCGCGCTTTGCTGATGCTGGGCGCGCTGGCGCTGGGATGCGCTGCTTTTTTGCGCTGGTTTTCCTGAATCAAAAATTGGCATTCGAGCGAAATGGTGCTGGGTGGGGAAAGTCGCATAGTCATTAGGGACGCAGTGCGGGTATAATCGCCGACGCAAAAAATTGCGCCGGGTCATCAAGACGCAAGAGCAGCGTCTAAAAAAACAAGACCCGCGTCTAAAAAAATAGGGAGAGATTTATGCGGATAGGCATTCCTGCGGAAACGCGTGCAGGCGAAACCCGTGTTGCGGCGACACCGGAAACGGTGAAAAAGATGCTGGCTTCCGGTCACACCGTCATGGTGCAAAGCGGAGCTGGCGCGGGTGCGCATATTCCTGATGCCGAATTTCAGGCGGCGGGCGCGGCTTTAACCGATGCAGGCAATTTGTATGCGCAGTCGCAGATCATACTGAAGGTCAAGGCTCCCACTGCCGATGAGCTCGCGAAACTGCCGCGCAATACCGTATTGATCGGCCTGCTTACGCCGCATCTGGCTGAACAGGTTGCGGCTTATACCCAGCAGGGGATTATCGCTTTCGCAATGGAAAAATTGCCACGCACTTCACGCGCTCAGGCAATGGACGTGCTCTCTTCACAGGCCAACATCGCCGGTTACAAGGCGGTAATCGTGGGCGCGAATCTCTATCAGCGTTTCATGCCGATGTTAATGACCGCCGCAGGAACAGTGAAAGCCGCTCGCGTATTGATTCTCGGTGTGGGCGTGGCAGGCTTGCAGGCTATCGCAACCGCCAAGCGTCTGGGTGCAGTAGTTGAAGCGTCCGATGTGCGACCCGCTGCCAAGGAACAGGTCGAATCGCTGGGCGCAAAATTCATCGACGTGCCATTCGAGACCGACGAAGAGCGCGAGATCGCCAAAGGCGTGGGTGGCTATGCGCGTCCCATGCCCGCTACGTGGATGCAGCGTCAGGCAGTATTAGTGGCGGAGCGCGCCAAACTGGCCGACATCATCATTACTACCGCATTGATCCCCGGCCGTCCGGCCCCAGTGTTGTTGCATGAAGACACAGTTAAACAGATGAAGCCCGGCTCAATAGTGGTGGACATGGCGGTGGAAGCGGGTGGAAATTGCCCTTTGTCCGAGCTGGGCAAGACCGTAGTCAAGCATGGCGTGACGATCGTCGGCGAAGCCAACCTGCCGGGTTTAGTGGCGACCGATGCCAGTGCGTTTTATGCGCGCAATTTGCTCAACTTCCTCAATCTGTTGTGTGACAAAACCGGTGCGATGAATATCAATCTGGAAGATGACATCATTGCCGGAACCTTGTTATGCAAGGATGGGGCGGCAACCGGAAAGACGTGAAATGTGAAAAGTGAAACGGGAAAGGTAAACCCTGGCTCCGCGTTTCACATTTCACGTTTCACTTTTCACTAAATTTGAAGGAGCAGTTTTATGACCAGTGTTGTCGATCCTGTTGTTCTGAATCTGACCGTTTTTGTGCTGGCAATATTTATCGGCTATCACGTAGTGTGGAATGTCACGCCCGCGTTACATACCCCGTTGATGGCGGTGACTAACGCCATTTCCGGCATCATCATTGTCGGAGCCATGCTCGCAGCAGGACCTGAAAAACTGGACATCGGCACCTGGCTTGGCCTGATTGCGGTGACGCTTGCGGCAGTGAATGTGTTCGGCGGCTTTCTCGTTACGCAGCGCATGCTAGATATGTTCAAGAAGAAAAAGTAGGGTGGGCTCTGCGTGTGTTGTTGGGGCTTCAGCCCCTTACAACCACGGCGTACCC
>JBDTPU010000101.1:0-1513 GCA_039932535.1 Gallionella sp.
TATAAAGTTGATTTCGGGTCGATGGCCAAGGAAGCAGTCAAACAGAAAGTGGACGCAAAAATCGAATCCAAGAAAGAAGAATTAAAAAAGCAGTTGCAGGATCAACTCAAAGGGCTGTTCAGGTGACCTTAGTCGTTCCTGCTGAGCATCTTGCGCAGCAATCGAAATGAACAGTTTCTCGTCCCGCCTGATTGCCTGGCAGCACACGCACGGCCGCCATGACTTGCCTTGGCAACGTGCGGATGCCTACCGGGTGTGGCTATCCGAGATCATGCTGCAACAGACGCAGGTCGCCACCGTCATTCCTTATTATGAGCGCTTCATCGCATCCTTCCCGAGCATCGCCGCACTCGCCTCCGCGACTGAAGATCAGGTGCTCGCACACTGGAGCGGTCTGGGTTATTACGCGCGAGGGCGCAACCTGCATGCGGCTGCGCGGATCATCGTGGAAAAATATCACGGCGAATTCCCACGCCGATATGAGCAAATACTCGAACTCCCCGGCATAGGACGTTCTACCGCTGCGGCGATTTGCGCGCTCGCATATCACGAGCGTCGCGCGATACTCGACGGTAACGTCAAACGCGTGCTGGCGCGCTACTGCGGCATCAGCGGATCACTCAGCGAGAAGGCGCTGGAAGAAAAACTATGGCAACAGGCCGAAGCATTTTTACCCCCTCTCCCTCCGGGGGAGGGTTGGGGAGGGGGAGAAGCCATTAAAGGTAGCACTATTTCCACTTACACCCAAGCACTCATGGACTTGGGCGCGACGCTGTGCACGCGTGGCAAGCCGAAGTGCGATGATTGTCCGGTACAAAGTGATTGCGTTGCTTTTCAAAGCGGACGAGTGAGCGAGTTGCCCACCCCGCGAGCGCGCAAAGCTGTGCCGGAAAAACACACCACGTTTTTATTGCTGAGGCATGGCAACGATATTCTATTGGAGAAACGTCCCGGTACCGGCATCTGGGGCGGGTTGTGGAGTCTGCCGCAGTTCGATAATGAAGAGGCGGCGAAAAACTGGTTTATGCAAAATGGAATGAGCGCGAGCAGCGGTGTGAGGTTGGAGACGTTCACTCATACCTTTACTCACTTCAAGTTGCACATCACGCCGCTGAAGATACAACTGTCGCGCAAACCATTTCATGTTGCGCAGCCGGGTAATGTTTGGTTGAGTGTGGAAGAGGCGTTGGGGGCGGCGATACCGACGCCAGTGAGGAAGATATTGGCGACATTAGACCGTTCGCCCTGATAACCAGCGACTTGGCTGGCGTTTTTTGGCAGCCTAGTCGAATGGCTAGTAGTTTCATCAGTGCCGCACGAAGTGCGGTGTATCGAGGGAAGGGGGAATAAATCAAAATCAACTTCGCCGGGGGTAGCCTGGCAGCTAGTCACTTTCTTTTGCTTCGCCAAAAAGAAAGTAACTCAAGAAAAGGCGCCCCCGGTTTGCCGCCCCTACGGGGTTCCCTGCGTTGCTCGACTGGTCAGGCGGCTGCGGAACTCGCACTACGTGCTC
>JBDTPU010000102.1:0-2696 GCA_039932535.1 Gallionella sp.
TCCCTCCATACCGCCCGCTGCAGTTGTTACTTCTGCAACCGAACAGGTGCCTGGCACAAACTGCGGCAACAAGAAATATTGTTTGGAGATGGCCTCATGCGATGAAGCCAAATATTATTTCGCACAATGTGGTATCAGGACGCTGGATGGCAATGGGGACGGAGTTCCGTGCGAGCAGTTGTGTGCGCCCAAAAACTAAAACCAGATTGAGTGGCCGCTTTGAATAATTATCGTTTATGTTTGCCCAGATAACTTGTTCGTTACGCTTATCTGCGCTGGGAATTTTTCTGGCAATCATTGGTGCAGAATGTCGCGCTACGCCTGTTTTTACCCAGCCCTCAAAAAAAACCAGCCAGGGACTTCAGCCGGGCAATATGGCCGTGGTCATCAATGATGATGATGCGCATAGTGTCGCAGTAGGCGAGTATTACCGGCAAGCCAGAAACATACCGGCGAAAAATATGGTGCATGTGCGCATTCCGGATAGTCCGCGCCGTCTTCCGCTGGCAACATTCAACCGGCTCAAGCAACAGATTGAGGCGCAACTGAATCCAGATATCCAGGCTATCGTGCTGGTGTGGACCGCTCCCTATGCAGTCGAATGCAATTCAATCACTTCGGCGCTGTCACTGGGGTTTGACCCGGAGCAATGCAAAAATACCTGCGCGCCCGGCAAGACCACTCCTTATTTCAACTCAAATTCGCTGCGCCCCTACACGGATTTCGGCATTCGTATTTCGATGCTGCTGCCCACCGATTCCATCGAACAAGCGCAAGCGCTAATCAATCGCGGCAAAGTCAGCGGTTTCAGCGTGCCGCGTGCGAGCGCGTATTTTCTGACGACTTCGGACACCGCTCGCAGCACCCGCGCTCCATACTTTCCAAAGCCCGGCAATATTCCGCAGCTCAAATTGACCATCAAGACTATCAAGGCAGATAGTATTGAGAGTGTGAACGACATCATGTTTTACCAGACCGGACTGGAGAGCGTGCCGAAGCTGGATACCCTGCATTTTCTGCCGGGCGCCCTGGCAGATCATCTGACTTCATCTGCAGGCGATCTGCTTGGGACGACGCAGATGAGCAGCCTGCGCTGGCTGGAGGCGGGCGCCACCGCGAGCTACGGCACGGTGTCCGAGCCGTGTAATTATCCGCAGAAATTTCCTCATCCGGGAGTTCTGCTCCAGCATTACCTGTCAGGGGAAAGCGCCATCGAAGCCTACTGGAAGAGCGTGGCGTGGCCAGCACAGGGTCTGTTCATCGGCGAGCCGCTGGCTGCGCCCTATCGCCAAAATAAATGAGCCAGTTTCACGGAAGCTGGTTCTATTCAGTCCGGAACAGTTACCCAGCGTATGCCACTGCGGTCACAGCGTAAGGCATTCGGCTTGCTGTCCCAGTCGCCGAGCACCCAGCGTTCGCATGTATGTCCATCGACAATATGTTCGTGGCGTTTGGGGCGATGGGTGTGGCCGTGTATCAGGCGCGGGTAATGAAATTCGCGCAGCAGCGCGGCGACTGCGTCGTCGTTCACATCCATGATCGCGCTGTCTTTATTTTGTTTGGCCGCAGTGCTTTGTTGGCGCAATTGTTCTATATAGATTTTGCGAGCCACAAGCGGCTGGGCCAGAAAATTTTCCTGGAACTCTGCACTGTGTACATACGCGCGGAATTTTTGATACTCGACATCGTCGGTGCACAGTTTGTCGCCGTGGCTGAGCAGCGTGGGTGTGCCATACAAGTCGAGCAGGATAGGGTCGGGCAATAGCTTGGCGCGACAGGCTTGTGCAAGCGCATTGCCCATCAGCAGGTCGCGGTTACCGTGCATTAAATAAATCCTGACACCGTGCGCCGCGAGACCCTGCAATGCGCCGATCACCTCGGCATGAAAGGGATCGCTGCTATCATCATCACCCGCCCAGTATTCAAATAAATCCCCCAGGATATATAACGTCTCTGCTTGCGGAGCCGAGGTGCTAATGAATTGTTGGAACGCTGCCATGCTGTGCGCATGGTCAGCGCTGAGATGCAGGTCGGAGATGAATAAGGTGTGATTCATAAACCTAAACTCAGCAATCGGGTTGCGAACGACCCTTCGACAAGCTCAGGGCGAACGGCAGCCAGAAGATTACTTTACCACTTCCGCTTTGGTGATGATGACATCTTCCAGCGGCACATCCTGGAATCCTGAACGGGTGCCGGTCTTCACATTACGGATCGCATCAACCACATCCTTGCCGTCCACCACTTTGCCGAACACGCAGTAACCCCAGCCGTCCTGACCGGGATAATTGAGGAAACCATTGTCTTTAACGTTGATAAAGAATTGCGCAGTGGCGGAATGCGGGTCGCCGGTGCGCGCCATGGCGATGCTGTAGTTGTCGTTCTTCAAGCCATTTGCGGCTTCATTTTTAATCGGGGCATTCATTTTCTTTTGCGCCATGCCGGGCTCGAAGCCGCCGCCCTGGATCATGAAATTAGGAATCACGCGGTGAAAAATAGTGTTGGAGTAAAAGCCGCTGTTCACGTAGCCCAGAAAATTCTTGACGGTGTTGGGGGCTTTTTCAGCATCCAGTTGCAATGTAATGAGGCCCTTATTGGTATGCAGTTTGACCATGGTTGGTTTGTCCTTTGTTGTTTTATTTTCTTGGGTTGTTTTATTGTCTTGGGTTAAAGAATGGGACGACTGTATTGTAAAA
>JBDTPU010000103.1:0-7162 GCA_039932535.1 Gallionella sp.
CAGATTGGGCTTGTGAGGTGTGGGCTTGGATTCTCCATCGCCTCCGGACGATGCCGGCGGCGGTTGTTGCGGATCCCCGCCTTGAAAAACCAATCCCTGTCCCGTCTCCTTGGCGAAGATACCCAAGGTCGCCACTACCGGCACCATGATGTTGAATGGCACACCGCCAAACCGTCCGGTGCAGGTGATCATCTCGTTGCCTATTTGCAGGTTGCGCACCGCATCCGCGCTGAGGTTCAAGATGATCTCGCCGTCCTTCACATGGGCAAGCGGAACCTCGGTATGCTCATCGACACGAACCGCCAGATAGGGGGTCAACCCGCTGTCCAGACACCATTGATAGATTGCACGGATAAGGTATGGGCGCGTGGATAAATCACTCATGGCAATCCCGTTTGAAGATAACACAAACCTGTCCTGAGCCAGTTTAATGGCCCGTTCTGAATGAATGCTTCCTCAGGAAAGAGAGAATCAGCGATACAGTATACCCGTGAAGGCTATTGATTACTTGCGCATGGCTCTTTCAGAGGCCGTCAGTGCATCGATAAAACCTTGACGGGAGAACAGTCGCTCGGCATATTTCATCAGCGGCGCAGCCTCCTTGCCCATCTGAATACCGTAATGATCGAGGCGCCACAGCAACGGCGCAATCGCCACATCCAGCATGGAGAATTCATCACCTAGCAAAAATTTTTGACTGGTCAATATCTGCGCGAGCTGGGTAAGATTATCACGAATGCCAGCGCGCGCCTTATCGGCAGCCTTGAGCACGCCATGCTCGATCACTTCAACCTGACTGTATATCTCCTGTTCAAAGCGATGCAAGAATAACCGTGCGCGCCCACGCATAACGGGATCGGGCGGCATCAATTGCGGATGAGGAAAACGCTCATCTATGTATTCGTTGATGATGTTCGCCTCATACAGCACCAGATCGCGCTCCACCAGCACCGGTACTTTGCCATAGGGATTGATCGCCGCTACATCTTCGGACTTGTTCATCAAGTCCACATCAATCACCTCAAAATCCATACCTTTCTCAAACAGCACAATCCTGCAACGATGGCTATAGGGATCAGACGTCCCTGAATACAATTTCATCATATTACTAATTACCCTTTAACCAACTGGCTGCTTTGCAAGCGCATCCGTACCAGAAAAAAACCGATTGTTGCAACGACTGCGCCGACTATGATGGCCGTCGAGACCGGATAGGTGCCGGTGCCGTGAACACCGGCAATCCAGACATAACGTTCCAGCAAGGTGCCGATGATGATGCAGGTCGCCACAGCCGCAGTTGCTTTGATATTGTGGCGTGTGAATGGCATGGCAAGCGTAGAAAACGGAATCACAAATTTCAGCACGATCATCATCCACCAGATAACGGTGTAGTCGCCGTCCTGCATCCCCACCATGCGATTCCTTTCATCGGGCAAGTTGCCATACCAGATCGTCAGATATTGCGCGAAAAAGGTATAAACCCACAACAGCGTAAAGGCAAACAGCATTTGCGCAAGGTAGTTGTACACATAGCCCTCGACCGGACGCACCAGTCTGCCACGACTGTTCAAGGCAAAAATCCAGATCACCAGGAATGCCAGGAACATACCGAAATTACTGACGAAATGTTGCATCGCGTAGATCGCGCTTTCCCATGAAGGCACCAGGGTCATTTCAAAATCCCACGCGACCATTGTGCCATACAGCACATAAACATAAGGAACCCAGCAAGCAATAATGTGGAAACGCGCTGCGTCTTCTTTGCTGCGTTCGCTGAGGACTTGACGCTGGATGAACACCCAGTGTATCGCCATCACCAGCAGCATGCCGAGCACTTCGCGCGCCACCAGAAAAGTATAGTTATGCCATGCCGGAATGTGATGTACATGTTCGCCGGTTTCTTTCAGCCACGGAAAAGTTTCTTGGCCATTGGCCAACAGCACCACCAGCAATACAAACGCCAGCGGGAACAAGGCAAACAGCGAGCTTGCCAGCAGGCGAATCTCATATCGCCAGCGCGCGCCCACCAGATGCAACACCGCAGAAAGTGTGACGCCACCCAGGGCCAGATAGAGCACCGCCAGAAAACTTACGGTCAGAACCGACCAATTGCTATATGAAAACATTTTGACCGTCTCCTATTTTGTCTGCTGTACAGCCGAAGCGCCCGCAGTGGGTACGCCGACAGATGCCTCGCTGCTATGCCGCGACCTTGCCGCAACCGCAACGGGTGATTTTTTTTGCAGCACAGTACGGATGTAATTAACCACATGCCAGCGCTCGGTGGGGCTCAGATCAATCGCATAAATCGGCATCACTGCACCGCCAAACGTCATCATGCCGAAGATATAACCATCCGGGTAATCTTTGGTATCCCACGGATGCATATCACTGCTCGAAGTCAAATTCCACGGTTTCAGAATTAATTTAGCACCCACCAGCCCGTCGCCGGTACCGGACTTGCCGTGGCAAGGAACACAATAAATTCCAAACAAACGTCCACCCATGTCGACCGATTTGTTATCTGCCGGAACCGGGTTAACCAGCTTGAACGCTGCTTCCCTGTCCTTGACTTCTATTGAAGAAGTCGCTGTACCGGCCACCGGCACGGAGCGTTTCGGAAAAGCATTCATCCCGGGGTTGGCCTGATCAACACTTTCCTGAGGTTTAATACTGATCTGATTAGCCATGTCCATAGACCACGGCCACGCATATGCAAACATGGGGGTGAGCAACAATACGACTAAGGATAACTTTTTCATTTCCCCGCCTCTTCCTGAATTTCCAATGCCTGGTGTTTAGTGAAAATTGCTTTCAAGGTGCTGCTGGCTGATTCCTCCGACTGTACCAGAATACCAATTTGATCTTCGGATACCTTGGCGCTATATAAAGGCGAACGCCGCGTCGGTAGCCCTGCACAAATAAAAAAGCCCAGCACGGAAATATACACACCGCCGAGAATGAACATTTCGTAAGTCAGCACAAAATTAGGGGGAAACGGCACGATCGGCTTGCCGCCCTTGAGTTGCGAAAAGAAGTTGGCCTGTGAGCCGGAGATCAAAAAGAACGCCAGCAAACCGCCTGCCAGCGCGCCTCCCAAGGTATACCACTGCACATAGACCGGCTTGTCACCTAAAAATTCTTCTACTTCCGGATGCTCGATCGGCGATTTTACGATCATGTCTTTATCAGCATTGAAACCTTTAAGTTTGACATTGCGCAGCTCTTTGACCACAAGCTCTGCGGTGTCAAAATTGCTGAACAGCGCGAGTAAATGACGTTTGCTCATTTAGTGTGCTCCCCTTTTTTCTGCAAGGCCGCCAGCGCCCATCTTCCCGGAGGCGGCTAATTTTTTGCTTGCCTGGCTGCGGTGATAAACCATTTCCTTAACTTCATACATGGAGACCGATGGGAACACCTTGCAAAAAATCATAAACAACAAGGTAAACCAGCCAAAGCTGCCGAACACAATTCCCCACTGTATCAGGCTGGGCCATTGATCATGGTCCCAGGTCCACGGGTAGTAGCCATGCGAGAAAGTCGGTGCGACAATCATCCAGCGTTCCAGCCACATGCCCAGGTTCAGCAGCAACGACACCGCAAACAACACCGGTATGTGCGTTTGAAAACGCTTGAAAAACATGATCAGTGGCACGATCGTGCCGCAGAAATTCATCATCCACCAGAACGGCGCGTAAGGTCCCGTGGCTTTTTGAATCAGCACATCCTTGGACGCCACATCATGTCCATACCAGACTGAAGCGTACTCAATCAAATTCAGATAAGTCCACACCATGGCAATCGCAAAAGTCAAACGCACAATCTTTTTCAGTATCCCTATCGTCATATATTCTTCAAACTTGAACACGTAGCGCAAGATGATGAACAGCGTGATGATTGCGGCGCAACCGGAATACAGCGCGCCAGCCACAAAGTACGGCGGGAATGAGGTGATATGCCAGCCCGGTTGTTGCGACATCGCAAAATCGGAGGCCACGATGGAGTGTACCGACACCGCCAACGGAATCAGGAAACAGGCAATCGTCAGGTAAGTGACGCGGAAATTGCGCCACTGGCGATCAGTACCTTCCCAGCCGAGCGAGAATGCGGTGTACAACTTTTTACGCCAGCCCGGATTCATATTGTCGCGACAGATTGCCAGATCGGGAATCATCCCGACATACAGGAACAGGATCGATGAACTCAGATAAGTGAAGATCGCCATCGCATCCCATAGCAGCGGTGACTGGAAGTTTGGCCACACCTGCCGCCCGTTCGGATAAGGCAACGCATAATAAATCTGCCACACACGTCCCAGGTGCACTGCCACAAACAAGCCCGCTGTCATCAGCGAGAAAGTCGTCATGGCTTCGGCAAAGCGATAGATCGGCTTGCGCCAGTCGGCATGCATCAAATGCAGAATCGCCGACAGCAAAGTACCGGAGTGGCTCATGCCGATCCAGAAGATGAAGGTGGCGATATACAGACCCCACATATGCGGGTTGTCCATGTTCGCCACACCCATTCCGTCATTATATTGGTATATCTCGCAACCCACAGCAACACCCACCATGGTGATCGCGACCAGTAAAATAAACCAGTACAGCCTTCTGGGGTTTTCCAGACTCTTGAGCACATCTTTGTTAATTTTCGCCCAAGCGATGTCTTCGCGGATATCTTTCATTGTTTATTTCCTAAAGAAATTTTCAGTAATTTCAGCAAGCGGCCAAAAGTTTTTCCGATCAAATTGCGCTTTCGCGCACGCGTTCCAGATACATGACCGACGGATACGGGCGCAATTCTTCGAGAATACGATAGCCGCGCAACTCGCTGCCGCCTTCTTCCTCGTCTTTGGTTTGCGCATCTTTAGCCAACTCGACTTGTTGAGCCTGCCATTGCTTGTGCACCTTGGATTGGGGATCAACCAGGTTACCGAAACTGATCGCACTCGTAGGGCAAGCCTGCTGGCAAGCAGTCTGTACATCGCCGTCATGCACCAAACGTCCTTCGCTTTTTGCATTATTTTTGGCCACCGTCACCCGCTGGATACAGAACGTGCATTTTTCCATCACGCCTTTGCCGCGTACGGTCACGTCAGGGTTCAGCTGCTGATTCATTTCCGCAGGCCAGACATTTTCTGTCGTTGGATAGTCGTACCAGTTGAAATAACGAACTTTGTATGGACAGTTGGCCGAGCAATAGCGCGAACCAATGCAACGGTTGTAAATCTGCGAATTAATGCCGTCCGGCGTATGGTTGGTCGCGCCCACCGGACACACCGTTTCGCACGGAGCGGCTTCGCATTGCTGGCACATCATCGGCAAAAACTGCGCACCCTGATCAGGAAAATCGCGCCCGTCTTCATCCCAGTAACGTTCGATGCGCATCCAGTGCATTGCCTGCCCATGCGCATATTTTTCCTTACCGACCACCGGCAAATTATTTTCCGCATAACAGGCCACGCTGCAAGCATTGCAACCGCTGCACGCATCCAGATCGATGCTCATCGCCCATTTGTAGGGATTGTGCGGCACATCGTCCACCGGATGGGTGTGACGAAAATCCGACCAGTTTTCCAATAGATTGCTAACCGACATACTAGACCTCCTCCGAAAGCTTCACTTTATCGCTGGACACACGCACGGCTATTTTTTTGCCCATCTGCTGGCCGCCTACCGGACCTTCATCTTTGACCACAATTACGCGCGACCCGGCTTTGCTGACTTTGACGCGCGTCTCATGAAGTGCCAATTCCCCGGTTTCCTGATCAAACACCGCATCCAGAATCTGGAATGGGTTCACGCCATAACCCTTGGCATAACGACCCAGTGCTTCATGGCCGCGACCCAGTGGGATGGAAATTGCATCCGGATGAATGCCCGGGAACAGATAAGCTTGCGCCTTAATCGAACCGTTCTTGCCGGTCACTTCAACAATATCGCCCTCTACTATCCCTAATTCAGCGGCTTTCTTCGGATGAATTTCTACCCAGGAATCCCACACTATCGTAGTCAATGGATCAGGTGATTCCTGAAGCCATGGCTGGTTGGTGTGACGACCATCACGCAGGCTGGCGTTCACTGACGGAATCAATTGCAACGGAAATTGCGCATCAATTGCGGCTGGCGACGGTAATGACAAACCTGTTGCGCCAACCTTGCCAGACAGTATTTGTTTAGTCCCCGCTACTTTGATAATGCCTTTGCTCAGCGTTTCAGTCCAGAACGTATCATCATCCGCACCGCCGCCTAACGCATTCTTGTTTTGCAACATCGCGGCGCGCAGATAAGCATAATAATCATCGAATTTTTGGTAATCGGCAGCGCGACGTTGCTTGATCAAAGCCAGCAGGATATCGCCCATGCCACGCGTATCGGCATGCAGCTTTTCCATCAGTGGCTGCTGGATATTGATTTGCGCACCTTCCGCCATATATTCGGGAACCTGCGTGCCCCAATCTTCCAGCGCAGAATCCAGCGGTAACACCAAATCTGCCTGCATCGCGGTTTCATCCATGTAATGTGCAAACACCACCTTGAAACCCGCCTTCGCCATATTGTCAGTGAACTTCATCGCGCCCGGCGCGGTGAAAACCGGATTGGCCGCATAACTGAACAATACTTTGTACTTGCCCGCCGCCAAGCCGTCATTCAATGTCTTCAATGCGGCGGTATTGCCGGTCAACGGAGCCATTTGCGGGAACGGTACGACAGCCGCAGCCTCGACTGTCTTGCCGACATTCCCCAGCACCTGATTAAGCAGATTGATCGCAGCGGCATTTTGCGAACCATGCGCATAGCCTTCTGCCGCACTGCCCGCCAAAACCAGGCTCGGGGTACGTTCTTTCAGCAGCGCCGCGATTTTGTCGATTTGCTCAGCGGACACACCGGTATCTTTACTGACGCGCGCCCTGTCATAATCTTTCACCGCCGCAGCAATATCGCCCTTGGCCGTACCCAGTGCATTGATGATGCCCAGCGCCAATATACCTTCAGTGCCGGGACGCACCACCAGCCAGCGATCTGCATTGGCACCTGTCAGCGTCATCTTGGACTCTACTTGAATCAGCACACCGCGCTGGCCATTTACACCCTTACGGAACTGCGCATACTGTTGTGAAAAATGTACCGGTGAAACCCATGCACCCAAAAAATCAGCGCCG
>JBDTPU010000104.1:0-1995 GCA_039932535.1 Gallionella sp.
GATTCGGGTGAAGGGCGCTGGACGGCACTGGCTGCAATCGACGAAGGCGTGCCGACACCGGTAATCAGTGCGGCACTATTCGAGCGCTTTGCCTCGCGCGGCAATGCCGACTATGCAGATCGGATTTTGTCCGCGATGCGTAAGCAGTTTGGCGGGCATGACGAGAAGAAAAAATGAATGTCGCGACGAACCATTCCGATTGCCGCTCGACTTCAGCCGATGCGTTGGTGATCTTCGGCGTGAGCGGCGATCTCGCGCGCAAGATGATCTTTCCTGCACTGTATGAGATGGCCAAACGCGGCCTGCTGAACTTGCCGGTAGTGGGTGTGGCCTCTTCGAAATGGAGCACCGCACAACTGCGCAAGCATGCGAAAGACAGTATCAAACAGGCCGGCAAGATCGATAACAAGGAGGCGCTCGACCACCTGCTTGCGCGGCTTGAGTATGTGGGTGGAGATTACAACGACCCGGGCACCTTCAAGGCGCTCAAGCGGGCGTTGGGCGATGCCCGGCGTCCGGCGCATTACCTCGCCATTCCGCCATCATTGTTTGCAACGGTTATCAAAGGGCTCGGTGCTGCGGGTCTGGCCGATCAGGCACGCGTCATCGTTGAAAAACCGTTCGGGCGCGACCTGGCCTCGGCGCAGGAACTCAACCGTATCGCGCTGTCGGTGTTTGCGGAAGATTCGATCTTCCGCATCGACCACTATCTTGGCAAAGAGGCGATCATGAATATCCTCTATTTCCGTTTCGCCAATTCCTTCCTCGAACCGATTTGGAACCGCAACTGCGTGGCCAGTGTGCAGATCACGCTGGCAGAGGATTTTGGCGTGAAAAACCGCGGCGCGTTTTATGAAAGTGCCGGCTGTTTGCGTGATGTTATTCAGAACCATTTGTTCCAGATCGTCGCGCTGCTAGCGATGGAACCACCGGCCTATCAGGGCTATGGCGCTGTCCAAAGCGAGAAAGCAAAAGTGTTCCAGGCCATGCGCCCGCTGCAACCGGATGATGTGGTGCGCGGCCAGTATGCCGGTTATCGCAAGGAGCCGGGTGTAGCGAAAGGATCAGACGTCGAAACGTTTTGCGCGTTGCGCCTGTTTATCGATTCGTGGCGCTGGCAAGGCGTGCCGTGGTACCTGCGCTCCGGCAAATGTCTGGCAACCACAGCGGCCGAGGTCTTGGTGGAACTGAAGCCGCCACCGCAAAGGCTGTTCGATGATTCAGCGCCACTGGACGGTCGAGCCAATTATCTGCGCTTCCGGCTATCCCCCAACTCTGCGGTCGCACTCGCCGCACGTGTCAAACGCGCAGGCAAGGAGTTCGTCGGTGATCAGCGCGAACTCTACCTGCTGGATGAACAGCCGGAAAAGCAAACACCCTACGAGCGACTGCTGGGTGACGCCATGGCCGGCGATGGCGCGCTGTTCACTCGCGAAGACGCAGTTGAAGCTGCCTGGGCGGTGGTCGATCCCGTTCTTGTTAAACACACCCCGGTCCATGCATACAAGCCCGGCAGCTGGGGGCCGAAACAGGCAGATGCACTGATTGCGGTAGATGGGAGTTGGCACAACCCGATACTGATGAAGGAGAAAAAATGAAAGCCACACAACAACTGCACGAACTCGGTCAAAGTCTTTGGCTCGACAACATTACGCGCGAGCTACTGACGAGCGGCACACTGGCCCGCTATATCGGCGATCTTTCCGTAACGGGACTGACCTCCAATCCCACGATCTTCGATCTTGCCATCAAAAATGGCGATTTTTACGATGACGCGATCCGCCAAAAAGCGCTTGCCGGAAAATCGGGCGAGGAGTTGTTTTTTGAACTCGCATTGGAAGATCTGATGAAAGCTGCGGATTTGTTCCGGCCTGCCCATGATGCCACCGGCGGGATCGATGGTTGGGTATCGCTGGAAGTATCGCCCTTGCTTGCTGACGACACCGCCGCAACGATAAAGGCGGCGATACAACTGCATCAGCGTGCACAACGTCC
>JBDTPU010000105.1:0-8329 GCA_039932535.1 Gallionella sp.
TTGCGTCGGCCTTTGCAAAGATTCTGCTCAGTTACTTATCCAAAGCCAAAATAAATTGAACCAATTCTTTGATGGCATCCTGTTTCTTGCCGGATGGATCAATAGCGGGCATAGGTACTTTACCCCACACGCCGCTGCTGCCATTGGATACTTTGGCAATCAGTTTCGCTTGGGCTTCCGCATCACTTTTGTATTTTTTAGAAACGTCCATCCACGCCGGACCAACCATTTTCTTGTCAATTGAATGACAAGCGGCACAACCGTTCTTTTTAGCCAGATCCGGCATGTCGGTTGCCATTGCGCCGCCTGCAAACATCAATCCTGCTGCCATGCTTACGATAATAGATTTCATGATCCCTCCATTAAATTTCAAGCTACGATACAAGTCAAAGAGAAAAAATTCATACAAAACAAATCCCTCTTTTTTTAAAACGAATTTCACTTAACTCTTCTTGACGCTAAATTTGCGCATTACCCCCACTGCTTCCCAGAGAGAGTTACCGCTACTTGACCCGGTTAAATAATAACCACAGCACGGCTCCGTTGAACAGCACGAACACGACTTCCAGATACCATATCGGCGTAACAATGGTGAGCATCGGTTCCGCCATTAAAATGAAATAGAACCCCTGGAAAGAAGGCAATGGCGCGCGAGTAACCGCATAGAAAAACTGGAAGGGCGGGAACAACAGAATCACTGTCAGATTAGCCGCGACCATAAATAGTATGGCGTTCTGGTAATTGAAGTCCTCCTTTGTGCCGTCGATATTTTTGACATCGCGCAATAGCAGCCAGGCAATTCCCACATTCACCAGCAACACGGCGATTTCGATAAACAGCACATCGCCTTCAATCACTTCGTTGACTTCCTGCGTGAATCTGAAGTGGAAACCCGCGAAGATAGGCGTTTTGATATCGTTGAACGAAAAAGAATTAAATGGGGGGAACAGCCACATCACGGCAAGATTAAATATCCCCAGCCCCAGTGCGATTTTTTGTTTCAGGTTCATGTACCTCCCCCGCCCTCCCTTGAAGGGGAGGGCAATATCAATTTCCCGCCAATGAAACTTCCCGATGCGGCTCCCTGTCCGTTATTCGCCGGCCCAGAGTTTTTCTGCGGTCAGTAAGAATCAGCCCACCCATTTTTCCCGTAGTCAGCCACGGCCCATTTATTCCGAACGGGCTGGCTTTGCGACGATCATTTCCGGTTCTGATGTCCATATGTCCTTAATCAACGCGAAAAATCAACAGGTTTGTAAGGGGTTCTTCTTGCCCACCTTACCATGAAATTTGTGCGTTATGCAGAAGAGAAGTCAGGGGACACTATCTCCAAGCGCCTGGCGCTGTACCTGCAATACTGCGCCGGGCTTTCCATTATTGACCGATGCGACAACCAGGTATCGGCGTGGCGCATCTTCACTGCCTGCAACCGCCTTACGCAGCGGCCCAATCGCTACAACAATCGCAGCCCCAGCGGGATTGCTCATGAATTTGGCAATAGGCTCCAGCGTGCCGGAGCCATCCGCGTTTGCGACCAGCCCTAACAGATAAGGTTTTTTAGGCTCAAGCCCGGTCACCGCAGCCTGCAGCAGATCAATCAGTCCTTGATTGTTGAGGGTAACCGTCGTTTGGACATCGCTCGCACTTGCGCTAGCTAGCGTCAAATGCACGGCTTCGCTTGCAGCGCCGATATCGGCCAGGTTATCCATCCCGCTCCCATCGGGCACTGCATTCGGGATATACACCATACCTTGGGGTGATTGCCCCGTCGCGATGGTGGAGACCACTTGATTGTTCAGCGTATCAATCGCAGCGACTGCATTGGCATTTTCCAACCCGACATAGATGCGTGCACCATCTCCGGAAGGCCATATGCCATGCGGCAGGGCCCCGGTAGCAATACTGGCCACCTGCTGCGGATGGTCGTCTGTGGAGAACACCTTAACGGTATTAAGGCCGCCGACCGTGACATAGGCAAACTGGCCTTTGCTATTGCGTGCGATATTGACGTGATTGGTGAGTGACCCCGTATCCAGTACGGCAATAGTATCGAAGGGCGGTGCGGCATTAATGACTTGGGTCTTGCCTATGTCTTTCAAGGTCAGCCACACCTGCTTACCGTCTGGCGTGGCTGCAATGTCCGGGCAAAAAGGCGAGGCCTGCTTCACGCGCCCAACAATCGCGTGGGACCTGGTGTCAATCACCACAGCCTCCGGTGAGAAACTGGAGCAAACATAGCCATAGGGCTTGTCAGGCGAAAATATCGTCATCCCCGGACCGTTGGGCACCGCAATGCGGCGGGTCGGTTGAAAGGTTTTACCATCCAGCACCTGAATATAGTCCTCGCCGCGCACGGTAACCCAGACTTCCTTGCCGTCGGGCGTAAACATGGCCTCATGCGGCGAACGACCGACATAAGTAGTGTGCTTGACCAAGTTGGTTCGAGTATCAATAAAAGAAACCGAATTTGAACCAATCGAGACCACCGCCAGCGTGCTGTCTTTAGAAGAGAACCCCATGCCATGCACCAATAGCTGGCCTTTATACAGCGGGCTTAAGTTGCCCGGCGTTGGGTCGCCTAAACGAATTACACCGAGTAGCTTCTCGGTAAAGGGATTGACCACGGAAACGGTGTTTGAGCTCTGGTCGCTCAGATACACCCGATCCTTGCTGCTGATGGCAATGTCCGGTGCCTTGGCGGCGAGTGGTGCCTGACCTGCGTATGCGCTATTCGTGAATATTGGCAACAGCACTAACGCAAGCAATTTTGGAACAGATAATTTATTCATGATGATGTCCTTGTGATGGGTTGTCAGGGTTCTTACGTGCTAATTGCTTGAGGCTCATTTGCATGACCGCGATTTCCGCGCCTTGGCTGACGATGATTTCCTGCGCCAGACGCCGCAGTGCCGGGTCTTTGCCATACAGCAGCTCGACCTTCGCCATATCCACTGCGCCTTGGTGATGCGGGATCATCATGCTGGCAAAATCATGGTCGGGATTGCCGACCATAGGTGCCTGCGCCATGCCCTGATCCATGATGGCCATGGACTGATCCATAAGGTCGGCAAATGGAATGCTGTTGCTGATGACCAGCAGTGGGGGTGGGGTAGTCATCGCGCCATGCGTCATCTCCATGGCAGGACAATCTGCGTGTGTGGATGCTGATGCTGTTTTATCTTGTGCCAGAGCATCGCCAATCAATACCATCGATAATAAAAAAACGGCAAATATTTCTTTTAACATGCTGATCCTTTCATGGCTCGTTTAATCATTTTTTCAATTGTTTTAAGGTTAATGGCTGATACAGGAATACAGTCTAACTTAGTTTACAAGTAGGCTATGTTGCGTTCCCTACATAGGGGACTCCCAATGCAACTCGTCGAAATTGACAGATGAACCTAAGCAGCTCCTTTCCATAGCTGCTTTCCACTTCGCGGTGTTAAAATCGCGCTCCAAAATTTTAAGAGTTTATTTTTTACATGCTTTCCACCGCTAACATCACCATGCAGTTCGGGGCGAAACCCCTGTTTGAAAACGTCTCAGTGAAATTCGGCGACGGTAATCGTTACGGTCTTATCGGCGCGAACGGCTGCGGCAAATCCACTTTCATGCGTATCCTCGGGCGCGATCTGGAGCAGAGCTCGGGCGAAGTGATGTTGGACAAGAGTGAGCGGCTCGGCAAATTGCGCCAAGATCAGTTCGCCTTTGAAGACATGCGCGTGCTGGATGTGGTGATGATGGGTCATGCCGAGATGTGGGCGGCGATGGCGGAGCGCGATGCGATCTATGCCAACCCCGATGCCAGCGAAGAAGATTACATGCGCGCCGCCGATCTTGAAGCTGAATTTGCCGAATACGACGGTTACACCGCCGAACCGCGTGCCGGAGAATTGCTGCTCGGCGTGGGCATTCCGATTGAGTTGCATCAAGGGCCCATGAGCGCGGTCGCGCCCGGTTTCAAGTTGCGCGTGCTGCTGGCGCAGGCGTTATTCTCCAACCCGGATATCCTGCTGCTGGACGAGCCGACCAACAACCTCGACATCAACACCATCCGCTGGCTGGAAAACATACTCAACGCGCGCAACTGCACGATGGTGATTATTTCGCATGACCGCCATTTCTTGAATAGCGTGTGCACCCACATGTCCGATCTGGACTACGGCAAAATCTCCACTTACCCCGGCACCTACGATGAATACATGCTGGCCGCCACGCAGGCGCGCGATCAGCAATCGTCTGACAATGCCAAGGCCAAGGAAAAAGTCGCTGAGCTGAAAGCCTTCGTGGCGCGCTTCTCGGCCAATGCATCCAAGGCCAAGCAGGCCACCTCGCGCGCGCGGCAGATCGACAAAATTAAAATAGAAGATATCAAGCCGTCCAGCCGCCAGTATCCATTCATCCGCTTCGAATACGACGAGCGCGAAAAACTGCATCGCACTGCAGTGGAAGTGCAGAAGATGGCGAAGGGCTACGACAAGATGCTTTTTTCCAATGTGAATTTTCGTATTGATGCCGGCGAAAAAGTTGCCATCATCGGCCCGAACGGTATCGGCAAAACCACGCTGCTACGCTGTCTGGCGGGCCAATTGCAACCAGACACCGGTACCATCAAGTGGACCGATAAAGCCAAAATCGGTTACTACGCGCAGGACCACACCGCCGATTTTGCCAAGGATGAAAGCATGACCGACTGGATGACTTATTGGCGTGGCCCGAACGACGACGATCAAACCGTGCGTGCTACGCTAGGTCGCTTATTATTTTCTGGCGATGATGCCAAGAAGCGCGTAAAGGTATTGTCCGGCGGCGAGAAGGGCCGCATGTTATTCGGCAAACTGATGCTGCAAAAAAACAACGTGCTGCTGATGGACGAGCCGACCAACCACATGGACATGGAATCCATCGAGTCGCTCAACACCGCGCTGCTGGAATACAAAGGTACGCTGATGTTCGTCAGCCATGACCGTGAATTCGTTTCGTCGCTGGCGACGCGCATTATCGAGATTACCGCCAAAGGCATTTCCGATTACCATGGTACTTATGAAGAGTATCTGCGTGACCAGGGCATGGCGCTGTGAGACTGCTGCGCGGGCGGTGTGTGTTCATCTGATTTTCAATCCGTTCGCGGCGACCATTCGACAAGCTCATGGCGAACGGAGTTAATCAACACATCCAGCTCCTCTCCTCAAGGAGAGGGGGTATTTTGTGACGCAGTAAGATTAGGGAGTTACACAAATGACTATCACCACCTCTGCCGATTTCGTCGCATGGTTCCGTTCTGTCGCGCCTTATATCAACGCGTTTCGTGGCCGCACTTTTGTAATCGCCTTCGGCGGTGAATTGGTCGCGGACGGAAAGTTCGTCGAGCTGACGCATGACTTCAATCTGCTTGCCAGCCTCGGCATCCGGCTGGTGCTGGTGCACGGCGCCCGCCCCCAGATCGAACAGCATCTGGCGAAAAACAATCTCGAAGACACCTATCATCACGGCATCCGCCTCACCGATGCCGAGACCATGCAATGCGTGAAAGAAGCGATCGGGCGGGTGCGTGTGGAAATCGAAGCGCTGCTGTCGATGGGGCTGGCGAATTCGCCGATGGCGAATGCCGACATCCGTGTGGCGGGCGGCAATTTCATCACCGCGCAACCGATCGGGATTATCAATGGCGTGGACATGCAGCACACCGGCAGCGTGCGCAAGGTGGATGTCGCGGCGCTGAATGACCGCATGGAATTCGGCGAGGTGGTGCTGCTCTCGCCGCTCGGCTACTCGCCCACCGGCGAAGTATTCAATCTGACTTTGGAGGATGTCGCTACCGCCACAGCCATCGCGCTGGATGCGGACAAGCTGATGTTCCTGATGGACAACGACGGGGTGCAGGACAAAAAAGGCGCGTTGCTCAGGGAGCTCACCATCGCCCAAGCGCAGGAGGTACTGTCCGCCAAGCGCAAATTACCCGACGACGTGACGCTGTTCCTGCCCTGCGCGATACGCGCTTGCGAAGCCGGCGTGGCGCGCACTCACCTGATCAGCCGCCACACCGACGGCGCAGTGTTGCAGGAATTATTCAGCGACGACGGCATCGGCACCATGGTGGTGGAAAGCACGCTCAACACCTTGCGTGATGCCACGATCAAGGATGTCGGCGGCATTTTGAAATTGTTACGCCCGCTGGAAGTGGAAGGTATTCTGGTGCGGCGCAGCCGTGATTTGCTGGAACAGGAAATCGACCGCTTCGTGGTGCTGGAACATGATCGCCGTATTGTCGGCTGCGCCGCGCTATATCCCTTCCCCGATGAAGCCGCTGCGGAACTGGCCTGCCTCGCCGTGGAAGCACACAGCCGCGACCGCGGCTACGGCGAAGCCATTCTCAACCACATGATCTCCGTCGCCAAGACACGCGGCATGGAAAAATTGTTCGTGCTCACCACGCGCACCGCACATTGGTTCATCGAACGCGGTTTTGTCGAAAGCGATGTCTCTATACTGCCCGCGCAGAAGAAGTCGTTGTACAACTACCAGCGAAAATCGAAAGTGTTTGTCAGGAAAGTTTAACCCACGTTATGCTGGCTACTCGTTTGTGCACACGCCCACAGGCATATGTTGGTATCATGCCGGTGGCTTTCACAAGTCAGTTAAATTACCCGCCCTAACCTGGTTAGCGGGCTTTTTATCGTAAATCACCGAGGGAGAAAAAATGAAAAAAATTATTGCCGCTGTATTATTGTCCACGACCTTTGCTGCCCCTGCCTTTGCGGCTGATTCGCCTTTCTATGTCGGGGCAATGGCAGGCGACGCCTTTATTGGCATTTTTGGCGGTTACCAGATTGATAAAATGTTTTCTGTGGAAGCACATTACTCTAAAGTGCTCACCCCCGACACTTCTGTTCCAGGTCAGACCTGGAAAACTGACAACTCGAATATTGGCGTAGAAGGCGTGGCTTTGTTCCCATTGAACATACAAAAAGTGCCGCAACTTTCCGTTTTCGCCAAGGCGGGACTGGAGCGCAGTTCTACGAAGGTAACCTACACTAATACAGGCTTCCCAGCGTCTAACTATAGCAACACCACCACCGACTTGAAGCTGACATTGGGCGGCGGCGCTCAATATGACTTTAACAGCAACTTGAGTGTTCGTGCGGGCGTGGGTTTGATGGGTTACCACAATGATTTATATGTAGCAGGAATTTACAAGTTTTAATTTGATGTAATGCAATAATGAGGGAGCCGGGCTAGTCCCGGTTTCTCAAAAAAGTTTAACTGCAATGACACCCGAAAATTTTCTCGATCTTCCTCCCTTGTTAAGCGCGCGCGGCACGATCAGGTTGCCCGGCTCGAAAAGCATTTCCAATCGTATATTGTTGTTGTCGGCACTGGCGCAGGGCACGACCGAAGTGCAAAATTTGCTGCACTCCGACGATACTGAGCGCATGTTGGATGCGCTGAATACCTTGGGTGTGCAGGTCGAGTCGCTCGGTAATAACACTTATCTCGTGACGGGTTGTGGCGGGAATTTTCCGGTCAAAGAAGCCAAGCTGTTTCTCGGTAATGCAGGTACTGCATTCCGTCCGTTGACTGCAGCGTTGGCCTTGGCGGGCGGCAATTATGAGTTGTCCGGCGTGCCGCGTATGCACCAGCGCCCGATTGGTGATCTGGTGGATGCGTTGCGCCAGTTGGGTGCGGACATCCGTTATCCGGGCAATGACGGGTTTCCACCATTGGAGATTTTTCCTGCGAAGCTGGCGGGTGACATCGTGCAGGTGCGCGGCGATGTGTCCAGCCAGTTTCTTACCGGGCTGTTGATGGCGCTGCCCTTACTGAACCGTACGGTGAAGGTAGAAGTGGTCGGTGAGCTGATCTCGAAACCCTACATCGAGATCACGCTGGCGATGATGAAACGCTTTGGTGTCAATGTGCAACGCGATGATTGGCGCAGCTTTACGGTTACAGCGGACAGTCGCTACATTGCACCAGAGGGCGTTTTATTTGTCGAGGGCGATGCCTCGTCTGCCTCGTATTTCCTTGCTGCTGGAGCGATAGGTGGTGGCCCTGTGCGCGTGGAAGGAATTGGCGAAAATAGCGTGCAGGGCGATGTGCGTTTCGCTGAAGCGCTAAGAAATATGGGCGCAATCATTACCTCACAGAACTCCAATTTTATTAAAGTGGAGGCACCTGCCAGCGGCAAGCTCAAAGCCATCGACCTTGACTGCAATCACATCCCTGATGCGGCAATGACATTGGCAGTGGTTGCGTTGTTCGCCGAGGGCACGACCACGCTGCGCAACATCGCCAGCTGGCGCGTCAAGGAAACCGACCGCATCGCGGC
>JBDTPU010000106.1:0-2696 GCA_039932535.1 Gallionella sp.
AGCAAGCCGACCGCGCGGGTGGTGCTGGACAGCGTATAGCGATCTTTGTTGCGTGTGTAAGTCTCGTCGATTTGAGCGACTCTGATGTTGCCTTTGTAAACATTATAACTGGCCTGTATGCTGCTCGGCGCCGCGGCCAATGGAGAATCGGCGAATGAAGGGTCGGCGAAGGAAGATGCGGTGACCAATAACATAAGCCACACAGAAGATGGAAATGAAAAATTCATCACTACTCTAACCCCGGATAAACCAGCGCAAACCCGGATTGTTTGCGATGGCGGAATATGACTTTACGGTGTGCGTCCAGTTTGATTTCATTTTCGCACAGCCAGCGGACGGCTTGCGGATAAATGTGATGTTCCTCGCGCAATACGCGCGCAGCCAGTGTCTGAGCGGTATCGTCCTGCAATACCGGCACGGCAGCTTGAATGATGATCGGGCCGTGATCGAGATCCGTGGTAACGAAATGCACTGTGCAACCATGGATTTTTACCCCATCATGCAAGGCGCGCGTATGGGTATGCAGACCGCCATAGGAGGGCAATAGCGAGGGATGAATGTTAATCAGCCTGCCGTGATAATGCGCTACAAAATCTGCGCTGAGGATGCGCATGAATCCGGCCAGCGCCACCACATCCGGATTAAATGCATCTATAGTTCGAGCCAGCGCAGTGTCGAAACTGTCGCGGTCCGCATAGTTGCGATGTTCGACGACAGCCACAGGAATGCCTTGCGCTTTAGCGGTGTCCAGGCCTTCGGCATCCGCACGATTGCTGATGACGGCGGCAATGTGACAAGGCAGCTTGGCGCTCAGCAAAGCTTGCATATTACTGCCGCGACCCGAAATCAGGATGACGATTTTTTTCATTGAGAGATTTTATCAGGCGACTTGCGTCTGCGCTTCAGAACCCTGGCGTGCGCGTATTGCGCCGATGACAGTTGCAGTTTCACCGGCGGCATTAAGGTGTGCCAGTGCCGCATCTGCATCGCGCTTGGCTACGATCACCACCATGCCGATCCCGCAATTGAAGGTGCGATACATTTCCTGAGGAGCGATGTTGCCCATTTCGCGCAGCCAGTCGAACAGCGCGGGCGTGTGCCATGCTTTGCCATCCAGTTGCGCGACGACGTTTTCCGGCAACACGCGCGGCACGTTTTCCAGCAGGCCACCGCCGGTGATGTGCGCCATGCCTTTCACAGTGAGCGTTTTCATCAGCGCCAGTAGCGGCTTCACGTAAATGCGCGTGGGCGCCATGATCAGATCCGCCAGCGATTTGCCATCGAGTTTTTGCTTGAGATCGACTTTGCGGGCGCTGATGATTTTGCGCACCAGCGAATAGCCGTTGGAATGCGCGCCATTCGAGGCGAGGCCGATTATTACATCACCTGTCTTGATATTCGCGCCGCTGATGATGTCAGATTTTTCCACTACACCGACCGCAAAGCCGGCCAGGTCATATTCTCCCACCGGATACATGCCGGGCATCTCGGCGGTTTCGCCGCCGATCAGCGCGCAACCCGCCTGTTCGCAACCGAGCGCGATGCCCTTGATGACTTCGGTAGCAGCGTCCACATCGAGCTTGCCGCAAGCGAAGTAATCGAGAAAAAATAACGGCTCCGCGCCCTGCACCAAAATGTCGTTGACGCTCATGCCGACCAGGTCTATGCCCACCGTGTCGTGACGATTCAGATCGAAGGCAAGTTTAAGTTTGGTGCCCACACCATCAGTGCCCGACACCAGCACCGGCTCGCGATATTTTTTTGAAATTTCCACCAGCGCGCCAAAACCGCCAATACCATTGAGCACTTCCGGGCGCATGGTGCGCTTGGCAAAAGGCTTGATATTTTCGACCAGACGGTCGCCCGCGTCCATGTCCACCCCGGCATCGCGATAGGTCAGGCTGCCGCCGTCGGGCGGGGGAGATTTGCTGATAGGCTGGTTCAAGTTGAGTTTTCGCTTTCTACAGGATAAAGTGCGGCACGATTTTGCGCGAATTTTACCCGAAATGACCCTGTCCCGCTCTGCTGCCTTGCAATGGCTGATCTTCGCCGTGGTGGTCGCTGTGCTGATGTATTTACTCAGCCCGATACTCACGCCGTTCGTCGCTGCGGCTATCCTGGCCTATATCTGCAATCCGTTGGTGCAGCGGCTGTGTGGGTTTAAAATACCGCGCACGCTGGCGGTGTTGCTGGTAATGGGCGGATTGCTGCTGCTGTTCATTTTACTGCTGCTGATTATGGTACCGCTGTTGGAAAAAGAAGTCAGCCGGTTCGTAACTCTTTTGCCAGACTGGATTGAATCTGCGCGTGCGCATTTGTTGCCCCGGTTGCAAAACTGGTTTGGTGCAGATTTGCAGTGGGATAGCCAGGCCATGAAAGATTTTCTGCTCAGCCATAGTCCAAGTGCGGGTGGGGTTGCGGAAAAAATTTGGCCGTGGCTGAGCAGCAGTGGCGGTATGATCATTGCTGTGGTGTTGAACCTGTTGCTGATTCCGGTAGCGATGTTTTATATGTTGCGTGACTGGAATGATAATCTGGCGCAGATAGATAATTTTGTTCCGCGCCATTTTTATCTTGCAATAAAAAAATTCTTCGTCGAGGTGGATCACATTCTGGCGGAATTTTTACGCGGGCAGATTGCCGTGATGCTGTTGATGAGTGTGTATTACGTGGTGGTGCTTTGGCTGGTCGGGTTG
>JBDTPU010000107.1:0-3572 GCA_039932535.1 Gallionella sp.
GAACGCGCTAGAATTCCTAAAATAAAATCTTGGAGATGCAATTAATGATTATGGCTAAATTGAAAATTGAAAACAGAAAATACCTGCCCGGTAAAGCGCCGAGTTTGTTAGGCGCATTGATGGTCGGCGTATTGTTGAGTTCTCCTGTCTTTGCAGAAACAGATAAAGAACGCATCGCCAACCTTGAAAAAGAAGTTTCAGAGATCACCACCGGAATGGCAAGCCGCGCCGGCATCAACGAGGGTTTGCGGATGCACGGCTTTCTCGATATCGGCTATGCGTCGGACAACTATGAAGACAAGGCCGTCAAGGTACACGGATTTAATGTGGGCTTGCTGGACTTTTATCTGACACCCCAATTCAGCGATAACGTCAAAAGCCTGATCGAACTGGTCTTTGAGGTTGATGCGCACGGTGCGGTAATCGCCGATTTTGAACGCGCGCAGGTTGGCTATACCTTCAGCGACCAGATGACCTTATGGGGCGGCCGCTTTCATACTCCTTATGGCTATTGGAATACTGCATTTCACAATGGCGCGCAGATTCAAACCTCGGTATTGAGGCCGCGCTTCATCGCCTTCGGCGACAGGGGTGGGGTATTGCCGGCTCATATGGTCGGGCTGTGGGCGACGGGCAAAGTTCATGCAGGCGAGGGCAAAATAACCTACGACGCCTTTGCAGGCAATGGTCCAAAAATTATCGGTGTGGACACTCTTAATCCTGGCTCCGGTACCGTGGACGCAAATGCGGCCGGGGACAATAACCACGACCTGATGGCCGGGTTGAATATCGGCTACGAATTCTCCGACAATCTGGATGGCTTGAGACTGGCTGTGCATGGCTTGAAAGGGACGACGGATGCTTATGACGTCACCTTCCCGGACCTGCTGGTACACAGTACCGACGTGAACATGCTGGGTGGATCGGCGGTTTATCTGGGCGGCGACTGGGAAGTCATGAGTGAGTATTATCACTTCAACAACAAGGATCGGATGGGTCCTAACGGCACCCAGAAAAGCTGGGCCAGCTACGTGCAGATCGGCAAAAAAATTAACCGCTTGACTCCTTATATTCGTCTTGAAAGAGCAGTATTGAACCAGCAGGATAATTATTTCGGCGATCAGGAAACTGGCCGGGCTTACTCGCGGCAATCTATCGGGCTAAGTTACAGCCTGAACCAGAAGACCAGCCTGAAATTCGAGTTGCTCAGTTCAAAGTTTGAAGCTGATCCAGTCAGAGGCGACGGAAGCTTCCGCACCATACTGGCACAATACGCAATCCGTTTCTAGGCCAAAGGAAATCGAGAATCATGAAATCAACAATTTTTAGATTATTTTCTGTCGTCACGCTGACCTTGTTTGCATTGCAAAATGCACAAGCGGCTGAGGTGGTCGTCATTTCAAATCCAGGAATAACGGTTTCCGCCGAAGATATCAAAGATATTTTTCTGGGGGAAAAGCAATTCGTCGGGCGTACCCAGCTGGTTGTGATTGACAACATCTCAGTGCAAAGCGGCTTCCTGTCGCAATACATGCACATGGAGGTCGCCCGGTACAACAACATCTGGACAAAAAAATCATTCCGCGATGGACTAAGCCCGCCCGCGGTCAAGTCCGGAGATGCTGAAGTAATCGAATACGTCAAACGAACACCGGGCGCGATTGGCTATGTTTCCCATCCAGCCGAAGGAGTAAATGTCGTTCAGTAGCTCTAGTTTAGTGAACGGCGCGCTTCGAAAAATCCCTGGGGCGAAAACCCAGCAATCCTAACACGCTGAAATACACGACAACACTTCCTGCCACCAGCGCAGACAAACGCAGGATGCGTGACCAGCCCGAGCTGGTGAGCCAGCTTTGTTCCGTGCCCATGCCGAACCACAGCGTGATCGCCAGTGCCAGCATGGCGATGCACACCTTGGCAAAGAACTTCGCCCAGCCCGGTTCGGGCTGATAGATGCCGCGCTTGCGCAAAAAATAAAACAGGATCGCAGAATTCAGGCACGCGCCGAGGCCGATAGACAGGGCGAGTCCGGCATGTTGTATCCAGCCGATCAACAGCGCATTCATTGCTTGTGTGGCGAGCAGGGTGACGATGCCGATCTTCACCGGAGTTTTGATATCCTGCCGCGCATAGAAACCCGGGGCGAGGATTTTCACCAGGATCATGCCGATCAAACCGATGCTGTAGCCGACCAGCGCATAACTGGTCATCAGCACATCGTGCGCGGCGAATGCGCCATGCTGAAAAAAAGTCGCCAGCAAGGGCACGGCGATCACACCCAGAGCCAGCGCGGCGGGCAGCGTCAACATGATGGTCAGACGCAAACCCCAATCCAGCAGCCGGGAATATTCTGCCGTGTTGTTATCGGCATGGCACTTGGAAAGCGAGGGCAGCAAAATCGTGCCGATCGCCACACCCAGAATGCCGGTGGGGAATTCCATCAGCCGATCCGCGTAATACAACCACGACACACTGCCCGCCACCAGAAACGAGGCGAAGATGGTGTTGATGATCAGGCTGACCTGGCTGATGGAAACG
Organism: Gallionella sp.; assembly: GCA_039932535.1. GTDB lineage: Bacteria > Pseudomonadota > Gammaproteobacteria > Burkholderiales > Gallionellaceae > Gallionella. The sequence continues at coordinate 2,539 of JBDTPU010000107.1, forward strand.
CCGAACACTGCCGGTCCCATTTGTTTGATGACGCGCCACATGCCTGGGTCGTGCCAGTTAAAACGGAAGCTGGGCAGCATGCCGATTTTTTTCAGGAATGGAATCTGGAATGCCAGCTGCACAAAGCCCGCGATGAATACCGCCCAGGCCAGCGCCATGATCGGCGGATTGCAATACGGTGCCAGCCATAACGCGCCGCCGATGAAACAGAGGTTGAGCAGCACCGGAGCAACTGCCGGTACCCAGAATTTATTGTAGGTGTTGAGGATGCCCGCTGCCACCGCCACCAGCGAAATAAAGAAAATATACGGCGAAGTGAGGCGCAGCAATTGCACGGTGAGGTCAAATTTCGCGGCATCCTTGAGGAAGCCGGGCGCACTGATATAGACCAGAATCGGCGCAGCGATGATGCCGACCAGGGTAACCAGAAACAAAATGATCGCCAGCATGGTGGTGACATGATCCACCAGCAATTTGGTTTCATCCTGCCCGCGACGATGCTTGTATTCTCCAAAAATCGGCACGAACGCCTGCGAAAATGCGCCCTCCGCGAATAATCGGCGCAGCAGATTGGGCAACTTGAACGCAACGAAGAACGCATCGGTCGCCATCCCCGCCCCGAACACCCGCGCGATCAGCACGTCGCGCACGAAAGCGAGGATGCGCGAAACAAGAGTCAAGCCGCTGATGGTGGCTAGGGATTTAAGCAAGTTCATACGGCAGCAAGGCGTGAGATTTAAAGGAGCGCATCATATCACTGGCATGTAATTCCGACCGGCATGGCGGCTTTGCTGTCTTGAGCCCTCGCGCTGGTGGCCATCAAGTCATCTACTTGTACCACAGTACAATACCGCTTAAAAATTTAATCCATAAGCTCACGAAACTTATTTATTTCTGCTGAATTCGTTGAGGGGTGCGCAAATTCTTGGGGTGGTTGAATTCAGTTGTTTATCAACTTGAATTAACAGGAGGATATTATGAAAAATATTTTTTCGGGCATGGCTGTTGCGTTGGCCATGTCGCTGGGTCTGGCT
>JBDTPU010000108.1:0-3188 GCA_039932535.1 Gallionella sp.
TATCGCGCACGAGGCTTCAAGGAAGGCATGTTCCCGGTCGCCGAGCGCGTCGGCAGGCAGATCGTCTCGTTGCCGATGTTTTATGCGATGAATGAAGTGGATGTGGAGCGCGTGTGTGCGGCGCTGAGTGAGGAGTTGGGGATACGCCAAGGTGGGGATTTTAAGCATAGCGATAACGGGAGGCTTTGAATGCAGCTGGCACACTCCTGTGCGTGGTATGTGTATCTGGGGGGATATTCCTGTCGTCAAGAAAGAACCTAAAATTCATTCCGATCACAGTCCTCATTTAGTATCAGCAGTGCTGTCACTTCATGATCTACTTTTTCCAATCTCCAGTTGTTGGATGTGCTCCAGCACATTTTCCTTGCCGACCTGTCCGATCAACCCAGACAACCTGAGCTTTTTAAGGACGTTTGGACGCGCCTCGCATAACACCAGTCGGGTTTCGTGACGCTTGCAGGTATTCTGCAAATCCGACAATGATTGCAGGCCAGTGGCATCAATAAATGGCATCTTGCCCAGGCGCAGAACCAATATTTCGGCGTGGTCATGCACCGATTCCAGCACACTTTCCAACCGCTCTGCTGCACCAAAGAAAAAGGGGCCATCTATGGCATAGACCACCGTTCCGGGCGGCAGGGTGAATTGGCTATCTTCAATCTCCCCGGCCAGTTCATCATGTTGTTGCTTCTCGATGCTGACAGACTCTGACATTCGCTTCATGAACAGCAGCGAAGCCAGCATAACGCCGATATTGACGGCAATCACCAAGTCACCGAATACGGTCAGCAGAAAAGTAATCAGTAGCACCGCCACATCTGGTTTGGGCGCTGTCCGTACCATGTGGCTGAAGCGATGCAGCTCACTCATGTTGTAGGCGACGACGAACAGAATAGCGGATAGGGCGCAGAGCGGAATATGGGATGCCAGCGGCGCCAAAACCAGCACAATAACGACGAGCGTGAGTGTATGGACGAGCCCAGCCAATGGGCTCGTCGCACCGTTGCGGATATTGGTGGCGGTACGTGCAATCGCACCGGTAGATGCAAAACCGCCAAACAGCGGTGAAAAAATATTGGCTATTCCTTGGCCGACCAGTTCCTGATTTGAATCATGTTTGGTACCGGTCATGCCATCTGCGACTACAGCGGAAAGCAGGGACTCGATCGCTCCCAGCAATGCGATGGTGAATGCTGGCCCTATAAGCTGAAGTACCTCGGAGAACGTCACCGAAGGCACTTCAAAATGCGGCAGGCTCTGCGGGATTCCACCAAAGGCGCTGCCGATGGTCGCGACGCCTTCAAAATGGAATAGCCACTGTGCAACCGTTGCTGTGACCATAGCCACCAGCGGTGCAGGTATGCGCTTGAAGATGCGGGGAGAGAGCAGCAGTACCGCTAGCGTCAGCAGGCCAAGTGCTGTGGTTTCAAACTGCAATCCGGGGAATGCCTGTATCAGATGCCAGAACTTTTCATGAAAATGTTTGGCTCCTGTCTCAGGTGACAGCCCAAAAAAATCCTTCCACTGCCCGACCCAGATGATGACACCAATACCGCTGGTAAAGCCGATGATGACTGGGTCGGGGATGTACTTGATCACGCCGCCCATCCGCGTCAGCCCCATCAGCATCAGCATGACACCTGCCATCAGTGTGGCGACCTGCAACCCCTGAATACCGTATTGGGCGGTAATGCCCGCCAGAATCACGATAAAAGCCCCAGTCGGCCCGGCGATTTGCAGACGACTACCGCCAAAGAGCGAGGTGAGGCCGCCCGCCACAATCGCGGTATACAGGCCTTGCTCAGGCTTGGCACCGGATGCGATAGCAAAAGCCATGGCCAGAGGCAGCGCCACCACCCCGACGATCACCCCTGCAAGTACGTTATTAAGCCAGTGATCTTTAGATAGCAGACCGGCCCGCTTGGCTTCAAGAATGGCAATCATGGTTAGGCAAGTAAATTTGTGATGTCCCCTTTAGTTTAGTCCTTGGGATTACCTTTAGGTCCATTGAATACCGTCCTGTAGGTAGCGTGCATTGTCGAGGCTTCGGTGCTTTGTACTTTAAAATCGATAGCAGTAATTTCTTTGCTAACGTATTTTTCTGGCACCTTGATGAATATCGTATATTCGTTGACCTTGCCATGCTTTATTAGCAAAGGTGTTTCAGCGCCCAGAACAGACTGCTCTTTCATATCACTTGTGGCACTGAAAGATATGTGCAGGTCTTGGTCGGTTTCATTGACCAATTTGAGCACATATTTATTTTGAATAGCGCCGTCACTTTCAAATACATAGAGAGGCTGACGTTCGGCTATGACGGTCAGCTTGAGGGGTCCCGAGTATGTCAGTTTATAGACACTCCATACTATCGCGGGGAAAACGACAAACAGGGAAAATAGAAGATACCGGGCATATTTATATTGATACCATTTTTTATTACTGACCTTTTTATTCATTGTGTCAAACAGCGCATACAAAGAACCAAACATGGCAACGGAAGCTGCAAAAGCGTACCAATATTTTCCTCCTTCATTCAACCACACTCCGGTAGTCAGCCGTACGCCCAGAATGATCATTCCATGTACTACGATAGCTACCAGAGTTCCATACACGGCACATTCCAAAGTATATTTAAAGTACTTCATAATTACCTCCAACTACATTAAATAGGTCTAAAACTACAGTGGCCCATTGTCAAGACAGAAAGCTGTAGTTTAAGCTGGCTGTCCGTCCTTCTCACAGCTGCATGACGCTGCCCCATTTTTACTAAATTTATCTACTATACTTGCGTCACAGTTACTTCCTGCCGCATACACCCCTGCCGGTGTTTTGATGCCTAACGATTGGTGCGGTCGCTCGTCATTGTGAAATACAATGAATCACGTCAATCCGATGATCAGTCCCATCGGTTGTCGTATACATGTTAATATTATTATCATAATATTAACATAATATTAATATACAATGGAAACCAGCCGATGGAAAACCGTTCTGCACGACTAACTTTCTTGATTGATCCCATAAAGAAACAAATATTTGAAGAAATCTGCACTATGCACGATCTGACTTCATCCCAAGTAGTGCGCCAGATGATTCGGGACTACATTCAGCAAAATGGCACACCGGAGCAGCTTGCACGCATGCCCCGCCATGCCAAGGAGTGAGCGATGAGATTAACGATGTCCATC